>DAISKM010000052.1:0-12512 GCA_036820945.1 Pseudolabrys sp. | reverse complement strand
CGTCGGCACCGGCTCATGCCCTGAGCGGGTTGGCGGGCGCGGTTGGATATGTCACGCCCGACGTGTCGGTGCGGATCGTCGACAACACCGGGGACAGCATGCCGGCAAATCGAGAAGGCTCGGTACGCGTCCGCACGCCCGTCAGCGTCAAGGGCTATCTTGACGATCCGCAGCAACCAGGAACGCCATTCCGCGACGGATATTTCGATACCGGCGATATCGGCTATCTCACCGATGAAAATATGCTGGTTATCAGCGGGCGCAAAAAAGAGGTCTTCAATCTCGGCGGCGACAAGATCAGCCCGCGGATCATCGAAGATGCGCTCCAGGCGTTTTATGGCATCCGCGACGCGGCAGTGCTCAGCGTGGCGAACGGGCACGGCATTGACGAGGTCTGGGCGGTTATCGTCCCGCACGGCCGGCTCAACGAGGAGGCTTTGCAAAAGCACTGTCGCGAGAGGCTCGAGCAGACACATGTTCCCGTACGGTTCATCAACGTTGCGGACATTCCGCGCAACGCGAATGGCAAGGTCGATCGCAGTCGATTGAACGCGATGGTGAAAGGCTTCGCGGCATCGAGTGCCTGAGCGGGGGGCCATTCGGAGCACAAACTGCCGTTCGTTCCCGCGAAAGCGGGGACCCATTTCCGTCATCTGACTCGCTGGATTCCCGCTTACGCGGGAGTGAACGGATTTAGGCTACCGCCTTGAAAAACGGCGCGCCTGTGCTGACCTGTGTAGTGCTCGTCCACACGGTTGAGGCGGCGTGTGCCGGATGCTAGGTCTGGTCGTCGAGGCCGGAATCGCCTGAAAAACCACTATGAAAGCCCGCGTCACCGTAACCCTCAAATCCGGCATTCTCGACCCCCAGGGCAAGGCCATTGAAGGCGCGCTGCGCTCATTGGGCCTGTCCGGAGTATCCAGCGTGCGGCAGGGCAAAGTGTTCGATGTCGAAATCGAGGGGGGCGACCGCGCCAAGGCCGAAGCCCTGCTTAAACAGGCCGCCGACAAGCTCCTGGCCAATACCGTGATCGAGAATTACCGCGTGGACGTAATCGGATGAAAGCCGCCGTCCTCGTCTTCCCAGGCATCAACCGTGAACGTGACATGGCGCGCACGCTGCGCCTGACGTCGGGGCGCGAACCGACGATGGTCTGGCACGCCGACACCGCACTTCCATCCGGCACGGATCTGGTCGTGATCCCGGGCGGCTTCTCCTATGGCGATTATCTGCGCTGTGGGGCGATTGCCGCGCGTGCGCCGATCATGGACGCGGTGCGCGCCTACTCGGCGCAAGGCGGACTTGTACTCGCCGTCTGCAACGGTTTCCAGATCGCTTGCGAGGCGGGCCTGCTTCCCGGCGTGCTGATGCGCAATGCACGGCTCAGGTTCATTTGTCGCGACATTTTCCTCAAGGTGGAACGCTCCGACAGCCCGTTCACCCGTGGTTATAACGCGGGGCAGGTGGTCCGGGTGCCGACCGCGCACGGAGAAGGCAATTACGCGGCGGATGCAGAAACCATTGCGCGGCTTGAGGGCGAGGGGCGGGTGATTTTCCGCTATGTCGCGCCCGACGGGACGCGGGATGAGGCTTACAACGTCAACGGTTCGACCAATGCCATTGCCGGAATTGTGAACGAGCGTGGGAACGTGCTGGGCATGATGCCGCATCCCGAAAACCACGTCGAAGCGGCAATCGGCGCAACGGACGGACGCGGCTTGTTTGCAGGGCTGGTTGATCATTTGGCGAAGGCGGCATGACTGGTTTTACGGCATGCCCGGCCTTGTGCTGGGCATCCACGCCTTTCAATTGGGCGTCGGCGATTAAGACCTGGATGGCCGGGACGAGCCCGGCCATGACAACAAAATTGGCCGAATGAAGAAGACAAATACTGTGACCCGCAACGAACCTCGCATTACGCCCGAACTGGTCGCCGAGCACGGCCTTAAGCCCGACGAGTACGAGCGCATCCTCAAGCTGATCGGGCGCGAGCCGTCGCTCACCGAGCTCGGCATCTTCTCAGCGATGTGGAACGAGCACTGCTCTTACAAGTCGTCCAAGGTCCACCTGCGCACGCTTCCGACAAAGGGCCCCTGGGTGATCCAGGGGCCGGGCGAGAACGCCGGCGTCATCGACATCGGCGATGGCCTCGCATGCGTGTTCAAGATGGAGAGCCACAATCACCCGAGCTATATCGAGCCCTATCAGGGGGCGGCCACCGGCGTCGGCGGCATTTTGCGCGACGTATTCACCATGGGTGCCCGGCCGATCGCGTGCCTGAATGCGCTGTCGTTCGGATCGCCGTCACATCCAAAGACGCGCCATCTGGTTTCTGGCGTGGTCGCCGGCATCGGCGGCTACGGCAATTCGTTCGGCGTGCCGACGGTCGGCGGCTCGGTTCGGTTCCACCCGCGTTATGACGGCAATTGCCTGGTCAACGCGATGGCGGTCGGTATCGCGCGCAAAGACCAGATTTTCTATGCGGCCGCTTCGGGCGTCGGCATGCCGATCGTCTATCTCGGCTCGAAGACGGGGCGCGACGGCATTCACGGCGCGACAATGGCCTCGGCCGAGTTCGGCGAGGACTCGGAAGAGAAGCGCCCGACCGTGCAGGTCGGAGACCCATTTTCCGAAAAGCTGCTGCTCGAAGCCTGCCTCGAGATTATGCAGAAGGGCTGCGTGATCGCCATCCAGGACATGGGCGCGGCCGGGCTGACCTGTTCGGCGGTGGAGATGGGCGCCAAGGGCGATCTCGGCGTGACGCTCGATCTCGACAAGGTGCCGTGCCGCGAAGAAGGGATGAGCGCTTACGAGATGATGCTTTCGGAGAGCCAGGAGCGAATGCTCATGGTGCTCAAACCCGAGAAAGAAAAAGAAGCCGAAGCGATTTTCCGCAAGTGGGGACTCGATTTCGCCGTCGTCGGTGAAACAACGCCGACGAAACGATTCATCGTGCGCCACGGCGGTGACGTCATGGCGGACCTGCCGATCAAGGAGCTCGGCGACCAGGCGCCGGAATACAAGCGGCCGTTTGTCACTGACAAAAAACCTCAGCAAGTGGACGCCGAAAGTGTGCGTGCGCCGGTCGGAACGCTTGAGGCGCTTGAGAAACTGCTGGCCACGCCGGATCTCTGTTCGAAGCGCTGGGTCTGGGAGCAATACGACCACATCATTCTCGGCAATACTGTGCAGCGGCCCGGCGGAGATGCCGCGGTTGTGCGCATTGAGGATGGGCCGAAGGGTCTCGCACTCACGACCGACGTAACGCCGCGTTATTGCGAGGCCGATCCTTTTGAAGGTGGCAAGCAGGCAGTGGCCGAATGCTGGCGCAACTTGACGGCGGTGGGCGCGAAACCCCTTGCCATCACCGACAATCTCAATTTCGGCAATCCGGAGCGGCCGGAGATCATGGGCCAATTGGTCGGCTGTATTCGGGGCATCGCAGAGGCGTGCAAGGCGCTTGAGTTCCCCGTAGTGTCCGGCAACGTGTCGCTCTACAACGAAACAAATGGGCGCGCGATCTTGCCGACGCCTTCGATCGGCGGCGTCGGCGTAATCGACGATTTCAAAAAGTCGGCGACGCTCACATTCAAACGGCCGGGCGAAACAATCCTCCTGGTCGGCGAGACGACGGGCTGGCTCGGCCGGTCAATGTATCTCCTGGAAATCTGCGGGCGCGAGGAAGGAGCCCCTCCGCCCGTCGATCTGACGGAAGAGCGCGAGAATGGCGATTTCGTGCGCGCGCTGATCCTCGATGGGGTTGCGACGGCTGCGCATGACATCGCCGACGGCGGCCTTCTTGTTGCGGTTGCGGAAATGGCGATGGCTTCCGGCATCGGCGCGGACCTTGCCGCGGCCCCATCTGACATCCCCGCCCAGGCGCATTGGTTTGGCGAAGACCAGGCGCGTTACGTCGTCACGGTGCCGTCGGAGAAGGTGGAGGCTGCACTCGCGCGCGCCAGGTCTGCCAACGTGCCGGTGTGGACTATTGGCACAACCGGGGGCGACGCATTGACGCTGTCCGGCGAGGGCCCCATCCTAGTCACGATTCTGCGTGAGCGTTTCGAATCCTGGATGCCGGCCTTTATGGCCGGCGAGCTGTGAACGTCTCAAGAGGAACCGGCCGATGGCTATGCAAGCCGGTGAAATCGAACGGCTGATCAAGGCGCACATTCCGGATGCGCAGGTGACGATTCGTGACCTCGCCGGCGACGGCGATCATTACGCGGCGACGGTCATCTCGGCATCGTTCAAGGGCAAATCCCGGGTTCAGCAGCATCAGCTGGTTTACGAGGCACTCAAGGGCCAGATGGGCGGCGTGCTGCATGCGCTCGCCCTGCAAACCGGCACACCGGGATGAGTTCCGGACGCGGCGTTCGCGTTCTCGCACCGGAGGGAGCGATCACGCCGACCGGCACCTGGAGTCTGGGGGCGCGCGCCGGAGATTTCATATTCGTCGCCGGCATGCGCGGCATCGATCCGACGAATAATAGTCTTGTGCAAGGCGAAGAGGCCCGCATCCGGCAGGCGTTTCTGAACATGAAACGCATTGCCGAGGCCGAAGGCGCCGGGCTTGCGGATTGCGTCCGCCTCACCGTGTTCGTCACCGATATGAGTCGGCTGCGGCCCTTGGTAAACAAGCTCCAAGAAGAGCTTTGGAGCGGCGGCCCATATCCGCCACGTACTATTGTCGAGGTCGCCGCGCTCAACCAGGACGACTTTTTCGAGGTGGAAGGCACCTTCTATGCACCAAAAACCCAATGAAACGGCGAATGGCTCTTGGGTTGGCGGTACCTTCTGGGATACATATATCGCCGAATGAAGCGGCTGCGCCGCTCAACAGGATGGGATTCCATGGGCATCGAGCAATTCATCGACAATGAAGTGAAGGGAAATGACGTGGTGCTGTTCATGAAAGGCACGCCGCAGTTTCCGATGTGCGGGTTTTCGGGACAGGTGGTCCAGATTCTCGACCATCTCGGCGTTTCCTACAAAGGCATCAACGTGCTTGAGTCCGACGAAATCCGGAATGGCATCAAGAGCTATTCAAACTGGCCGACAATTCCGCAGCTCTACGTCAAGGGTGAATTCGTTGGCGGCTGCGACATCGTGCGCGAGATGTTCCAGGCCGGCGAGCTGCAGCAGACACTGAAAGAAAAAGGCGTAGCCGTCCGTCAGAACGCCTGACGCGATCTGCGCGCGTGGTGAAATTTCTGCTTGTTGTTGCGCTCCTGGTCGACGGCGCGCTTGCCGCGCTGATGGTCGGCGTGTCCGGATTCTTCTTTGGCGGAGGTCCAGAAGCATGCGGGCAGGTGCGCTGGCCGCGGCGGCTTATTTCGCTGCGGTGGTCGCCTGCCTGGCAGCGCCAGTCGTCGGGTTCATTCTCAACAGGCGAGGAAAAGCCGCTGCGGGATTGGCGGTGGCCTGGCTCCCTCCCGTCGCCGCCTTGATAGCCCTGCTGATTCCGGCGCCTTATTAGGCCGCTGGCAGGAAGCGGTAAGCGCCATCCATGCGCTCGACCAGCCCTACGCCCGGGTAGGGCAGGTGGAAGCCGATTACTTTCGATCGGTCGACGGCGAGCCGATCCAGCAGCTTTCGGCGCGTCGCTATCGCCTGATCCGGCACGTGATCTGCGATGGGCTTCCAGTTGGGATGCTGGAAGGAAATCAGCGGGTGCGTCAGGACGTCGCCAGCGACAATCACGCCGTCACCCCCAGCGAGCTCCAGCGACACGTGACCTTGCGTGTGGCCCGGCGTATCGATGAGGCGCAGCCCCGCGACGATCTCGTCGCCTGCGTTCACCAGCGTGACCTTATCCTTGATCGCCGCGTAGTTGCGGCGCGCACCCGTGACGAAACCGGCGCGCTCGGCAGGCAGTCCGCGCGTCGCATCCTCGCCATGCCAGAATTCCCACTCGGCCTTCGCCACAAAGAAGCTTGCACCTGGCGTGACCAGATCGTCGAGCTCGTCGACCGTCCCCCACAAATGATCGGGGTGGCCATGCGTAAAAACCACCTTGGTGATCTTCGCCTTGTCAATGCCGGCAGCATTGAGGTTGTCCCACAGCTTGCCTGCGCTCGGCATGAACCGATCCCCTGAGCCCATATCGATCAGAATCAAATCGCGGTCCGAGCGGACCAGCGTGATGTTTGTCGGTGATTGATACTGGTCGCCAGTTTGGCCGGCGGCATTGAGTATTGCCTCGCGTTCGGCGGGCGGCGCGCCAGGTGCAAGAAAACTGGTCGGCAACACGAGGTGGCCGTCGCTGACGACGGTCACTTCGAACGCGCCGTGCTTGAAAGCGTGAGGCGGCGCCGCGAAGGCGGGCAACGCGCGTGCCGCGAGGCTCCCGGCGGCGGCGGCAAGAACAGTGCGGCGGTTCAGCTTCGGCATCGGCTGGCGAGGTTGGCGCTGTGGCAGTGACTTCTACGCCAATGCAAAGCATCCCGCCACCGAGGCGAGTCTGGTGCCTCTCCGAATGACGTTGTCGACTAACTCTTGCGGTCCAGGCGGTGCATGATCAGGTAGATGACGCCCAGAACCAGCGCCAGCCCGATCAAGCTTTGCGTTGGCACCCCGCTCGCGAATTTCGTGACGTTGTCGGCCACCGATGTCACGAACACTCCCGAGCCTTGCCCCAGGATGAGGTAGACCAGCATGATCGCGAGCACAGCGACGAAGCCAAGCTCAACGCATTCCCACATGAACTCTTTTGCGATGGCCATGTTGGCCATGAATTTGCGCATGGCAAGAACCTCGTGATGACACATACAGCGACTGGGTGGGGAGCCCGGCCCCCCACCCGATTGCGTCAGCAGAGCTGATCAGCCTTGCCGCACGCGCGCGTCAGGCCATTTTCCGGTTCGAGAACAGCCATAGGATTATTCCGAGAGTGACCAGGCCGACGAGGCCGTTCGCTCCCATGTCTTTCACCCAGGCCATGATATTTGCCGTCACGGCGCCGAAGAACGGCATGTTGGCGCCGACCAGCAGCGAGAGCACAATCGCCAATGCGAGCAGCATCAGCGCAAGTTCCGTCAACGCCCCGACCCACTCTTTAATGGTATCGATCCCTTTCATTGCGGAGTCTCCCTAGGCAGGTCCTCCTGATTCGAGGACCGCGGGATACTCTTAGCGTGTTTCGCCTACTAAATGTAGACCATAGTCGCTATGCTGACACAAAATAAGCTTGCATGGCGTGGTTAGTGGGGGATAACTGGCCATTCCACGCCTAATTTGGCACGGGCCAATTGGCCGGAATTCGCCAAGGGGGCAGGCGCCGAAGCTCCAACCCGGGGTAGCGGGAAGCCCGGCCGGACAGGCAAGCCATCAGCGGGAGTAGTATTCCACCACCAGGTGGGGCTCCATCTGCACCGCATAGGGGACGTCGGCCAGCACAGGGACCCGCGTCAGCTTGGCAGTCAATTTCGAGGCATCGAGCTCGATGTAGTCGGGCACGTCCCGCTCGGCCAAAGTCTGCGCCTCCATGACCAACGCCAGCTGCTTCGATTTTTCCTTCACTTCCACCACGTCGCCGACCTTCACGCGATAGCTTGGAATGGTCACGCGCTTGCCGTTCACGCGGATATGTCCGTGGCTGATGAATTGACGCGCGGCGAAAACAGTCGGCACAAACTTGGCGCGGAAGATGACTGCGTCGAGCCGGCGTTCCAGGAGGCCGATCATATGTGCCCCACTGTCACCCTTGAGCCGCCGCGCCTCCTGATAGATGCCGCGGAACTGGCGCTCGGAGATGTTTCCGTAATAGCCGCGCAGCTTTTGTTTGGCCTTAAGCTGCACGCCGTAGTCGGAAAGCTTGCTCTTGCGGCGCTGGCCATGCTGGCCAGGCCCATATTCGCGCCGATTCACCGGGCTTTTGGGACGACCCCAGATGTTCTCACCCATCCGGCGGTCGATCTTGTACTTGGATTCCATGCGCTTGGTCATTCGCGTCCTCGATTGTCATTGCTGTTAATGAGGATCGCGCCCTCCTCTGTTCCGGCAAGGCCGGAACCGACAGGCAAAACCTCGTAAGCGCAAGGCCTTGCCGCGGGTCGCGAAACGCCCGGCGAACCTGAAATCCGCCGGGCGCGCGGGTTTTAGGGATCATCTGCAGTCCTGTCAAACCCTATGCGGATGGTAGCAACATAGGGCTGGGGTGCTTGGTCGCAGCTGACCGGCCTTGCCGAAACGATGTTCGTGGGCAAATAAGTTGGCTGATCAGGCCGGGCCCTCTGGCAGCGCCTAACGCTGCGATGTCGGACTGATGGCAATTGTTCCGCAGTCAGGGCCCAAATGCGCCGCTCAGAATCTTCACGACGATATCGCTTTTGCTGCCGCCGTCTTCCAGCGGGGATGGCACATTCGCCATCGCCGGTTGGGCAGCGACCATTCTTCGTGAGATCGAATCTGTTGGCGAATTTAGCGGACAGGCCCCCGTCCAGGAGCGAAGCGGATGTTTGAGTTTGACTTTCTTTCACAAGGCGCGCTCGCAGCGCTTTTCCAGGTGATCATGATCGATCTCGTCCTCGCGGGCGACAATGCGATTGTGATCGGCCTTGCCGCAGCGGGCCTGCCACCGGAAAAGCGGTCACGGGCGATCCTCGTCGGCATTATCGCCGCCACCGTGTTGCGACTTGTTTTCGCCGGGATCGCCATGGAGCTCCTGGAGATTGTCGGTCTGCTGTTGGCAGGCGGAATACTGCTGCTTTGGGTGTGCTGGAAGATGTGGCGCGACTTGCGCGGCCCGGATCGCAAGGAAACCGAGGCTGCATTGAGGGCGCAGGAATGCAACCTTCCCCGGAAGACCTTCGCGCAGGCCGCCTGGCAGATCGTTATTGCCGACGTCTCGATGTCGCTTGACAACGTGTTGGCGGTGGCGGGCGCGGCACGCGACCATCCATTTGCGCTGATCTTCGGGCTTGCGCTCTCCATCGTTCTGATGGGCGTCGCTGCGAGTTTTATCGCGCGGCTGCTCAACCGCCATCGCTGGATTGCTTACGTCGGACTCGCCATTATCCTCTACGTGGCCGCCGATATGATTTGGCGCGGCGCGCTTGAAGTTTGGCCACATGTATCAGGCTAGAAACCGAGTGACGTCAGCGCACGCGCAAGTACGGGAGATGGTACGCGCCCGGAGGTGAATTCGATCGCCGGAGAATTGTGCGGGGGCGTCGAGGGCCGCTCGCGCAACAGGTCGGCAACACGGCGAGCGATCGCGGGGGCGGGATCGAGCCAGGCGACAGGCCACGGCGCATTGGCGCGGAAGCGCTCGAGCAATAACGGATAGTGCGTGCAGGCAAGAACAATCGTGTCGGTGCAGCGCGAGTCTGCTTCTATGAAGCAACCCGCAATCTCAGCTTTGATTGCCGCGCTGTCGACCGCTTCGCCCGCCAGCTCGGCCTCCGCATAGGCGGCGAGACGCGGCGATCCCACCAGGTGAACGTCGCACCCCGCGGCAAATTCGCGGATCAATGCCTTGGTATATTCTCGACCGACCGTCGCCTGCGTGCCGAGCACCGCGATGCGCTTGCTTTTTGACTGCGCGCAGGCCGGCTTGATTGCCGGCACCGTGCCGACAAAGGGTACGGCGAAGCGTGCGCGCAGTTGGACAAGAGCGAGTGTAGACGCTGTGTTGCAAGCCACGACCACCATGTCCGGCTTGTGATCGGCAATGGCCTTTCCGAGCACGTCTGTGACGCGTCCCACGAGCGTGTCTTCGACCAAATCGCCGTATGGAAAACCGGCATCGTCCGCGAGATATATGAACCGCGCGTCCGGCCGCGCGGCCTTCACTTCTCGGAATACGGTGAGACCCCCAACACCGGAATCGAAAAGCAGAATGGTAACGGGCTCGGTTGTGTTCACGGCTGGCGGTGCGCAAGTAGGCATTTGATCACGAGATAAGACATGCGTGCGCGTTTGTGACAATGGTCACGGGAATGTGGTCGGGGCTTGGCCAAGGGCAGGGCGTAAAATTGTGCCACGTCGCTTTTATTGTGGGGACGGTAACTCGAGAGATGTGACATGCAAAAGAAAACATTCTCACTTGCCGTCGGCGCCCTGCTGCTTTCCGCGGGCGCGGTCTCGGCAGCAACACTCACCGACAATCTCAATCTGCGCAGTGGACCCGGCATCAGCCACGACATCATCGGTGCGATGCCGGCAGGCTCCGATGTCCGCGTGCTGGGTTGCGGCCCTTCGTGGTGCCGCGTCGTCTGGAACGACACCACGGGCTATGCCAGCAGACGATTCATTTCCAGTGGTGGGCCAATCTACGCGGCTTCGTCTTCGATCGCAGTTGTCGCACCACGTTACGATTATGGGTACGGATACGCCCAGACCCGGAGTTCTTCCTGGGCTCCGGATGCAGGCGTTGGTTACGGCTATGCGGCTCCGCCCTCTACCGTGGTTGTCGCACCTAGTTACGACTACGGGTACGGTTACGCCCAGACCCGAAGTTCTTCCTGGGCTCCGGATGCAGACGTTGGTTATGGCTATTCGGCTCCGCCCGCTACCGTGGTTGTCGCACCTAGTTACGACTACGGGTACGACTACGCCCAGACCCGGAGTTCGTCCTGGGCGCCAAATCCAGGCGTCGGTTACGGCGGCTGGGGGTATAGCCGTTACTACGGATATCGCTGACGCGAACATTTCAAGTCGCACCGAAGACGCGCTTGAAGATCGTGTCGACGTGACGGAAGTGATGCCCGAGGTCGAAATTGGCCTCGAGTTCTCCAGAGCTTAGCTTCGCGCGCACGTCCTTGTCCGCCTTGAGCAGCGAGAGAAAATCACTCTCGCTGCCATTCCATACTTTCATCGCGTTGCGCTGAACCAGGCGATAGGCGTCCTCGCGCGAAACGCCCTTTTGCGTCAGCGCGATCAGCACCCGCTGCGAGTGAATCAGGCCGCCCAATCGGTCGAGATTCTTCTGCATGGCTGCGGGATAGACGATCAGCTTATCGATGATCGAGGCGAGCCGTGCCAATGCAAAGTCGAGCGTGACGGTGGCATCGGGACCGATCATGCGCTCCACCGAGGAATGGGAAATGTCGCGCTCGTGCCAAAGCGCCACGTTTTCCATGGCGGGCAGGGCGTAGGCTCGCACCATTCGAGCAAGCCCTGTCACGTTCTCGGACAGCACCGGGTTGCGCTTGTGCGGCATCGCCGAGGAGCCTTTTTGCTTCTCCGAAAAGAACTCTTCCGCTTCCAGCACCTCGGTCCGTTGCAAGTGTCGAATTTCGGTCGCGAGCCTTTCGATAGAGGACGCAACCACGGCCAGTGTTGCGAAATACATGGCATGCCGGTCGCGCGGGATAATCTGGGTCGAAATAGGTTCGACCGTCAGTCCCATCGCCTTGGCCACATGCGCTTCGATACGTGGATCGACCTGCGCAAACGTGCCGACGGCGCCGGAAATGGCACAAGTCGCGACTTCCTTTCGGGCGGCGGCCAAACGCTCGCGGGCGCGGGAAAATTCTGCATAGGCATAGGCAAGCTTGAGCCCGAATGTCGTCGGCTCGGCATGGATGCCGTGCGAGCGGCCAACGGTCGGTGTCAATTTATGCTCGAAGGCGCGGCGCTTGAGCGCGGCGAGCAGGGCATCCGCATCGGAAATCAGGATGTCGGCGGCGCGCACGAGCTGCACGTTGAAACAGGTATCGAGCACGTCGGACGAGGTCATTCCGGCATGTACAAAGCGCGCTTCCGGTCCGACGATTTCCGCAAGATGCGTCAGGAAGGCGATGACGTCGTGCTTTACCTCGGCCTCGATCTGATCGATGCGAGCGATGTCGAACTTTGCGGCTTTGCCTCTTTCCCATATTTTTTTCGCCGCCTCCTTCGGAACGATGCCAAGCTCGGCCATGGCGTCGGCGGCGTGCGCCTCGATCTCGAACCAGATGCGGAATTTCGCTTCCGGCGACCAGATGGCGGTCATTTCCGGCCGGGAGTAGCGCGGGATCGTCACGCCGCTTCCCCGCGGGCCAATGCCGCCGCATTGCGAATGGCGCCGATGTTGGCCTTGTAGTTGCCGCCCTTGAATACGGCGGAACCGGCGACCAGCACATTTGCTCCGGCCTGCACCACGCGCGCGGCGTTTTCAGCCGTGATGCCCCCATCGACCTCGATGTCGATCGGTCGCGCGCCGACCAGCGCGCGGACCTCTCTCAGCTTGTCAATCGCCGCGGGAATGAAGGCCTGGCCACCAACGCTCGGATTGACCGACATCACGAGAACGAGTTCGATCAGGTCGATCACATGCTCGATGCTCGAAACAGGCGTGGCCGGGTTCATTGTGACGCCCGCCTTTTTGCCAAGGGCGCGAATTGCCTGAAGGGACCGGTGAACGTGCGGTCCCGCCTCAACATGCACCGTGATGATGTCGGATCCCGCCTTGGCGAAAGCTTCAAGATAGGGATCGCACGGCGCGATCATTAAGTGGACATCGAGCGTCTTTTTGGTAAGCGGCCGGATGGCGTGGGTGACGGCAGGACCTATCGTGATGTTCGGCA
>DAISKM010000051.1:0-12703 GCA_036820945.1 Pseudolabrys sp. | reverse complement strand
CCCGAGCACAGAGAGGCCATTCACCATGGTCGTGTGCGAATCGGTGCCCACCAGAGTGTCGGGATAGGAGACCTCCATGGTCGCGTTTTTCTCGTCGACCTTCACCTTGTCCTTGCGGTTCCAGACAACGCGCGAGAGATATTCGAGGTTGACCTGGTGGCAAATGCCGGTTCCTGGCGGCACAACGCTGAAATTGTCGAATGACCGCTGCGCCCATTTCAAGAATTTGTAGCGCTCCTGATTCTGCCGGTACTCCTCCTCGACGTTTTTCTTGAAGGCAGCATTGTTGCCGAAGAAGGTGACCGCAACCGAATGATCGATGACCAGGTCGACAGGCACTTGCGGGTTGATTTTCTTTGGATCGCCGCCGAGCGGCTTCATCGCATCGCGCATGGCGGCAAGATCAACGACTGCAGGCACGCCTGTAAAATCCTGCATGAGCACGCGCGCGGGGCGGAATGCTATCTCACGGTCGGAGGTTTTGGTCTTGAGCCACTCGGCAACGGCCTTGATGTCGTCTTTGGTGACCGTGCGCCCATCTTCGTTGCGCAACAAATTCTCGAGCAGCACTTTCATCGAAAAGGGCAATCGAGAAATGCCCTTGAGCCCGTTTCGCTCGGCCGTGGGAAGACTGAAGTACGCGTAGGTTTTGCTGCCAACCTGAAGGGGCTTGCAGCATCTGAAGCTGTCGAGCGAAGTCATCTGAGCGTTTCCATTCCCGGCCGGTGGGCGGCGCTGGTTCGGACTAAGCTATTGGCAAGGCGGAGTTTTTCTTGCTGGCGAGACTTGCGTCCGAATTCGAATTACGTAACGTCGTAGTTCGGGGCTTATAAGGGCTTTTCTTGCAATACGCTACATTCACCGGGGAACCGCGCCAAAAATGCTCGTAAATTCGGGGTTTTCCGCCTCCCGAGGGGTCTTGTCCTGCTCGGCGAATAGACGGCCGCAGCCGTGATACAGCTCAAGGCTGAGAGCCTGACCTGCAACCGCGGCGGACGCGAGGTCTTCCGAAACCTGAGCTTCGGCCTCGCGACAGGCGAAGCCATGGTGGTGACCGGCCGTAACGGGGCCGGCAAATCCTCCCTTCTGCGAATGATCGCCGGTTTGGTCCGGATTGCTGCAGGTCGGCTTAGCCTTGAAGGCGGCGAACCTGACATCCCGATTGGCGAGCAAGCGCATTACGTCGGCCATCAGGACGCGTTGAAGGCTACCCTTACGGTTGGCGAGAACCTGCAATTCTGGAGTGGATTTCTTGGTGACGGTCGGGCGGTCGAAGGGGCTCTGCAAGCGGTGGATCTTGCTCCGCTCACAGACCTGCCTGCCGCTTTTCTCTCGGCCGGCCAGCGGCGCCGACTATCGATTGCTCGTCTTTTGGCGCTACCGCGACCAATTTGGCTGCTTGACGAGCCGACTTCCTCGCTTGATGCGCCGTCGCAACAGCGCCTCGCGGAACTGATGCACGTTCACCTGCTCGATGGAGGGATGATCATCGCGGCCGCGCATGGCGCGATCGGTCTGGAACGCGCACGTGAGCTGAAATTAGGCCTGGCATGAGATCGTTTAACGCGCTCCTTCTCCGTGATGTGCAACTGGCCATTCGTATCGGTGGCGGCGCGCTTATGGGCGCGTTGTTCTTTCTGATCGTGGTCACCATGATTCCTTTCGCGATCGGTCCCGATCTCGCGTTGCTCAGGCGCATCGGACCAGCAGTCCTTTGGCTTGGTGCATTGCTCGCGAGTTTGCTTGCGCTCGACCGGCTGTTTGCGACCGACCAGGACGATGGCTCGCTCGATCTCCTGATGATGGCGGCAATGCCGCTCGAATTGACCGTTGCGACGAAAGCGATCGCGCACTGGATCACGACCGGATTGCCGCTGGTGGTGATCGCCCCCCTGCTCGGGTTGATGCTCAATGTCGAATTGCACGCGGCTGGCTGGCTCGCGTTGACTCTCGCCGCCGGCACGCCGGCGCTCACATTCATCGGTCTGGTTGGCGCTGCGCTCACGGTTGCCCTGCGCCGCGGTGGCTTGCTGCTTGCAGTATTGGTACTGCCCCTCACTGTCCCGGTGCTGATCTTCGGTGTTGCCGCCGCGAATGCGGCGATCATGGGACCCGCGCCATTTGGACCACCTTTCACCATTCTTTGTGCGCTAAGTTTGGCAAGCCTGGTGCTCGGCCCCATTGCGGCGGCGGCAGCATTACGACACGGACTGGAATGACATTTATACGGACCGTAGCGACATTGATGAGAGACCGCGCATGCCGGTGATTGATCTTGCGAACCCGTCGCGCTTTCTGACTATCGTCAACCGGCTGCTGCCCTGGCTGACAGCAGTGACGATCATCCTGTTCGCGATCGGACTCTATCGCGCGATGAACGCTCCCGACGATTACCAGCAGGGTGCCACGGTAAAGATCATGTTTCTGCATGTGCCGGCGGCCTGGCTTGGGATGTTCGGCTGGGGACTCATGAGTGTCGCCGCATTGGGAACCCTCGTATGGCGGCATCCACTGGCCGACGTCGCAGGCAAAGCGGTGGTTCCTATCGGCGCAGCTTTCACATTTATTTGCCTCATCACCGGTTCCCTGTGGGGCCGCCCGACCTGGGGCACTTACTGGGTATGGGATGCGCGGCTGACGTCGATGTTGGTTCTCCTGCTGCTTTATCTTGGTGTAATCGCGCTCTATTGGACCGCGGAAGAACCGGGACGCGGGGCACGTGCGGCCGCGATCCTGTCCCTGGTGGGTGCGGTCAACCTCCCGATCATCAAGTTCTCGGTCGACTGGTGGAATACGTTGCACCAGCCGGCTTCTGTTTTCCGCATCGGCGGCCCGACGATCGATCCGGCACTGCTCACTCCGCTCCTGATCATGGCGTTAGCCTTCACGCTGCTTTTTGTGACCCTTCACCTCGCCAGCATGCGAAATGAGATCCTGCGCCGCCGTGTGCGCAGCATGCGATTGCTGCAGGCACAGGAATTAGCGGAGGCGACATGAATCTCGGGCCCCACGCCGATTTCATCGTAGCCGCCTATGCGGTCACAATATTCGTGGTGGCCGCGCTGGTCTCCTGGATCGCGCTCGATTATTCGGCGCAGCAACGCATCCTTGGTGACCTCGAGGAACGCGGAATCACCCGGCGGTCTCAGCGCAAAGGCTAGACTATGAGCACAGCGTCGAGTGAGGGCTCCGGCAAAAAACAGCGCAACCTGTTGCTGCTGCTTCCTCTGATCGTTTTTCTCGCGCTTGCTGCCTTGTTTTTTTATCGGCTTGGCGCCGGCGACCCGGCGCGAATTCCGTCGGCGCTGATCGGGCGTCCGGCGCCGATCACCGATTTGCCGCCGCTTCCCGGGCTCCAACGCGATGGCAAGGTGGTGCCTGGGCTCAGCGGGGCAACCTTTCAGGGTTCGGTGACGCTCGTAAACGTGTGGGCATCGTGGTGCGTGCCCTGCCATGAGGAAGCGCCATTGTTGGAGCAACTGGCGAGGGACAAGCGCATTCAGCTTGTTGGTATCAACTACAAGGACTCGCCTGACAATGCGCGGCGATTCCTCAACCGCTATGGAAATCCTTTCTCGGCAGTCGGACGCGACGAAGCCGGCCGCGCATCGATTGACTGGGGTGTCTATGGCGTGCCGGAAACTTTCCTGGTCGGCCGCGATGGGCGCATCGCCTATAAACTAGTTGGCCCAATTACGGCAGACAATCTCGCGCGGACGTTGGTCCCGGAGATCGAAAAAGCGCTGCGCTAGTCCTGCTCGCCTTTTTCAGCGCTGTACTTATTGAGCAGCGGGACCTGCAAGGCCGCGAACAGGAAGGTTAGCGGCATCACGCCGAACAATTTGAAGCTCACCCAAAAGTCGGTTGACTGTGTGCGCCAGACCGCCTCGTTCAGGATCGCGAGAGCAAAAAAGAACAGCGCCCACCGCAAGGTAAGCTTGCGCCAGCCTTCCTCGCGCAGATGATAGACCGAATCGAAGACCGCTCCGAGGAGCGGCTTGCCAAATGCGAGGCCGATCATCAGCGTTGCGCCGAACAGGACATAGATAATCGTGGGCTTTAACTTGATGAAAAGCTCGTCATGCAGGACGAGTGTGAGACCGCCAAACACCAGCACGATGCCGGCAGTGACCAACGGCATGACGGCGAGATGTCTTGTCATCGCATAGGAAACGGCAAGCGCGATGAGAACCGCGGCCATAAAGACTGCAGTCGCAATAAAAATGCCAAACTTCGAGTTCGCTGCAAAAAACAGAACCAGTGGCCCGATGTCGAGGGCAAGCTTGAGGACCGGATTGAGCTGCTGCTTTTTGACCATGTGCTCTATGAATCCAGACCAACAACCGCGCGCGCAAAATCTCGCGCCGTGAACGGCGCGAGATCGCCGACACCCTCGCCAACGCCGATGAAATGCACCGGCAAACCGAATCTGTCGGCAAGGGCGACCAGGATACCGCCGCGCGCGGTGCCGTCGAGCTTGGTCATGACCAGGCCGGTAACGCCAGCCGTCTTGCCGAAAATCTCCACCTGACTGAGTGCGTTTTGCCCAACCGTTGCGTCGAGCACGAGCAATACCGCGTGCGGCGCTGTCGGGTCCACCTTGCGCATCACGCGCACTATTTTCTCCAATTCGCCCATCAGCTCGGCGCGGTTTTGCAACCGCCCGGCGGTATCGACCAATACGATCTGAATGCCTTCGCTCCGCGCGGCGGCCACCGCATCGAATGTGAGGCTGGCGGCGTCAGCGCCGGGCTCGCGCGCCATCACGCTGGCGCCTGTCCGTTCACCCCAGATCTTCAGTTGATCAATGGCCGCGGCGCGAAAGGTATCTCCGGCGACGAGCATGACGCTCTTGCCTTCCGAACGATACCGGGCCGCAAGCTTGCCGATCGTGGTGGTCTTGCCGGCGCCGTTTACGCCGGCGACCAAAATAACAAAAGGCTGCGTTGTTACTTCCAATGGCCGCGCAACTGGCGAAAGTACTTTCTCTATTTCCCCGGCGAGCTCTGCCTTCACCTCGTCAGGCGAAATCGATTTTTCGAAGCGTCCTTTGCTGAACGCGTCGGCGATCCGTGCGGCGAAGTCGGGGCCGAGATCGGCGCGGACCAATTCATGTTCCAATTCCTCTATGGTCTCGGCATCGAGTTTGCGCTTCGTTACCAGACCGGTGACCGCCCCGCCGAGCGACGACGAGGTGCGTTTGAGCCCTTCGCTCATACGCTTCCACCAATTGCCGCTTTGCGTGCTGTCGTTCATGGCGTGCCCGTGATAGCGGTTTCGGCATGACACCGGAAGAGATGCTCGCCCGCCTCCTCTACCGCGATGGAATGATGCTGGTCGTCGACAAGCCGCATGGCCTGCCGGTGCACCGCGGGCCGAAAGGCGGCGAGGCCTTCGAAGACTTCTTCGACGCGTTGCGTTTCGGGTTGCCACGCCCGCCGGCACTGGCGCACCGGCTCGATCGGGACACCACGGGTTGCCTTGTGCTTGGTCGACACCGCAAGGCATTGGCGCTGCTTGGCGGGCTGTTCAAGCAAGGCAAGGTGAGCAAATGCTATTGGGCCGTGGTCGAGGGAGGACCTGGCACCGATAGCGGGCGAATCGACATTCCCCTTGCGAAACGCGACGACTCGCGGGGCTGGTGGATGAAGGTCGACGAGCGCGGGCTGCCCACGGCGAGCACGTGGAAAGTGATGGGCCGTGGGTCCGGGCTCACCTGGCTTGCGCTTGAGCCGCTGACCGGCCGCACACATCAATTGCGCGTCCATTGTGCGGAGATGGGTTGGCCCATCGTGGGAGACAATATCTATGGGAGCGCATCGCGAACGGGTGGTCCCGTCCTTCATCTGCATTCCCGCGAGGTAACCGTGCCAATATCGAAGAACAAACCGCCGGTCACTGTGACCGCGCCAGTCCCCGCACATATGCGAGAATTTTTGACAAGCTGCGGGTGGATGCCCGCGGCATAGGCGTGCGAAAGCACGCCGTCCTTCGGACGGCTATGCGCGGGCATGACGTCTTCCTGACTAATACAGCTGGGCCTTGATCCGCTCCGGCGCCTCGCGATCGTAGATCTCGCCGCCAAATTTCCCGCTGCTCAACTCGGCGATGATGGTGCCGGTTGATGGAAGGCTCTTGCGGTCGATCTTCGTTGCCTCTTCCCAGAGCTTGGAGCGCACAATCGCTTTCGAACAATGAAAATAGATGCTTTCGATATGAACGATCAGGATGGAGCGCGGCAGTTTGCCGCCGACCGCAAAGCTTTGCATCAGGTCGGGATCGATCGAGATCGAAGCGCGGCCGTTCGCGCGCAGCGTTTCGCCAATGCCGGGAATGAGAAACAGGAGCGCAATGCGCGGATCGCGCATGATGTTCCGGAAGCTGTCGATGCGATTGTTTCCCGGCCGATCGGGGATCGCGAGCGTCTTGTCGTCGAGGATCCGCACGAACCCCGGCGCGTCGCCCTTTGGTGAGCAATCCAGGCCTTCAGGCCCCGAGGTGGCAATGGCGACAAATGGAGCGGCTTCGATCAGCTTGCGATATCCATCATTGATATGGTCGATTTCCTTGATGACCGAGGTTGGCAGCTTCTCGCCATAGAGCGACTGCAACTGCTCAATGCTCGTGATCAGATGATCGCGGTATACCATCGCAAGCCCTCTTTCAGACGGCCATGAGTTGCCGGCCGTCGTGCCCCATTATTGCAAGATTGAGAATAACACCTGGTTCCGCCGGCGCGGCAAGATGCACCGGTATGAATTGCTCTGTGCGCCCGAGTGCGCGCGACTCAGCGAGCACGCGGCGGTGAGCGCCAATCTCCCGATCGAGATGGCGTCTGAGTGCGGCGTCGCCCTTGTCGCGCAGGCGCCCTGCCCGCTCCTTAACCACGGCGCGGTCGACCTGGGGCATGCGCGCGGCCGGGGTGCCAGGCCGTGGCGAAAACGGGAAAACATGGAGTTGGGTCAGCCCGCACTCGTCGACGAGCTCGAGCGAGCGGTCAAACATGGTCTCGCTTTCCGTCGGGAAGCCCGCGATCATATCGGCGCCAAACACAATGTCCGGCCGCAGCCGCCGCACCTGTTCGCAAAAGGCGATGGCGTCGCTGCGCGAATGGCGCCGCTTCATGCGCTTGAGGATAAGATCATCTCCCGCCTGCAACGATAGATGCAAGTGCGGCATCAGCCGCGGTTCGTCGGCCAACGCATCGAGCAGAGCGGGATCAACTTCCACCGAATCGACCGATGACAGCCGGAGTCGCGGCAGTTCGGGGACATCGGTCAAGATGCGCTGGACCAGGGTGCCGAAGGGAGGCAAGCCGGCGAGGTCCTGCCCGTAGCTGGTAATATCGACCCCCGTCAGAACGACTTCTCGATGGCCGTTGGCCACCAGCAGCCGCACCTGCGCCACGACATCATCGATCGGCAGAGAACGAGAGTTCCCCCGACCGAAGGGAATAATGCAAAACGTGCAACGATGATCGCAGCCGTTCTGCACCTGTACAAAAGCGCGGGTGCGTCCCTCGATGCTTTCGATTGCGTGCGGCCGCATTTTCTTGACCGCCATAATGTCGGACACAGCGACCTTTCCGCTTGTCGTCCAAGACGCCGCGTCGAACTTTTCTTCATTGCCGATGACACGATCAACTTCCGGCATCGAGGCAAAAGTTTCCGCCTCGGTCTGTGCCGCACAGCCGGTGACAATGAGGCGTGCATGCGGCTGTTCGCGCTTCAGCCGGCGGATAGCCTGTCTGGCCTGGCGAACGGCTTCCGCTGTTACAGCGCATGTGTTGACGACGACAGCATCACTAACGCCGGCCGAGGTCGCCTCGCGCTTGATGACTTCGGATTCGACAGTGTTCAGCCGGCAGCCGAAAGTGACGACATCGACGCTCATTTTGCGCCCGCCTTGATGAACAGCGCAGGATCGAAGCGCCCTTTGAACTCGAATTGCACCGGGCCGGTCATCAGAACGTGATCGTCCTTTTCGCGCCAGTTGATGTCGAGATCACCACCGGGCAGCGTCACCTTCACCTTTCGCTCGGTGCGCCTGAGCCGCGCGGCAGCGACTGCTGCCGCGCAAGCGGCTGAACCGCATGCTTTGGTCAGGCCGACACCGCGCTCCCACGTTCGAATGACAATGTGATTGCGCGTGACAATGTGCGCGAGCGTGATATTCGCCCGCTCGGGAAAGATCGGATGATTCTCGAGCATCGGGCCGAATCGAGCAAGGTCGTGCGCGTTCACGTCATCGACCCAGAAAATAGCGTGAGGATTGCCCATGCTCACGGCCGAGGGCGAGTGCAGTACAGGCCTGTCGATCGGACCGATCTGCAGCTCGATCGCGCGCGTGTCACGAAATTCCTCCGCCAATGGAATCTCGTTCCATTTAAAGCGTGGCGGCCCCATATCGACGGTGAAAAGTCCGTCGGGTTCCTTCCAGCAATTGAGAATTCCGGCTGTCGTTTCGAACGTGAGGTCGGTCTTACCACTCTCTTGCGAGACCAGGTCGGCGACACAGCGCATGCCATTTCCACAGGCGCCGGCTTCCGAGCCGTCATTGTTATAGATGCGGATGAATGCATCCGTGCCGGGGGTGCGCGGGGGATAGAGCGCCATCAGCTGATCATAAGGCGCCCCTTCCGGCGTCGCGGCAACGCGCGCTTCCTCGGCCTCGATCTTGCCGCCGCGGGTCCGCATGTCGACAACGACGATTTCGTTGCCGATTCCGTTCATCTTAACAAAGGCCTGATTGGCGAGCGCGCCCATGCGGTTTTTGCCCGGGTTTCGCCCGCTTTATATGGCCAATACACGCGAATTGACCAGTGGCCATGCTAGGGTTGGTTATGGTGCTGCCGGATCGCCGCAATCGACGGAGAACAGTGATGTCCATGTTTGCCCGGATCGTTATCGCGTTGGCGTTCGTCCTCGCCGTCGGCCCGGCTTCGGCACAAAGCCCTGCGCAGGATAAGCCCAGTGCAAATCAGCCGCCGCCAGCTCCCCCTGGTGCGAAGCCGTCCGCGCCTTCGCCCCTGCAGCCGGGGGATGCTTTTGGCGAGCAGGTGACGCTGCCGGAGCGAACGATTGTTTATATGAAAGGCCACACCAACTGGGACAATGCCTTCGACACGTTGGTGGATGTCTTCAAATCCCTACAGGACTATCTGGACAAGCAGGACGTAAAGCCGTCCGGTCCTGCCATCACGATCTACACACAGACCGACGACACCGGATTCTCGTATCAAGCGGGCCTGCCAATCGTGCAAACGCCCAAGGATGCACCAAAGGGCGACATTGCCGTCGGGCCAATGCCTTCTGGCAAGGCGCTCAAGTTTGTCCATCGCGGCTCCTATGACGCGATGGATTCAACTTATGAGGCGATCACCAACTACCTCGACGACAAGCAGCTCGAGGCCAAGGACCTGTTCATCGAGGAATACACAACGGATCCGGTGAAGACGGCGCCCGACAAGCTCGTGATCAATGTATTTGTGCCGGTGAAGTGATGTCCGTCTGGCGCGTGCTGTTGGTTTTGCTTGCTGCTGCGTTCACACTCGGGCCAGTGCTGGCCGCGGAAAAGACCGTAACGGTGACCGGCGAGGCAACGGTCGGCGTCGCGCCCGATACCGCGATAATTCGCATCGGCGTCAGCAGCCAGGAGAAAACTGCGCGCGAAGCGGGCGAAGCAAACGCAAGGCAGATGACGTCAGTACTGGCTGCTATCAAGGCCAGCGGCATCGCCGAGCGCGACATTCAGACTTCGCGGCTATCACTTCAACCGCAGTATGATCCGAACAAAGGCGGGACCGCCCGCCTGACCGGCTTCCAGGCGACCAATCAGGTCACAGTCAGAATTCGCGATATCGATTCGTTGCCCGCCGTGCTCGATCGCGCCATCGCTGCGGGGGCGAACGAAATGTCAGGCATTGAATTCGTGGTCTCGGAGCAATCGAAGCTCCTCGACCAGGCCCGCGACGATGCCATCGCCGATGCGAGGCGCAAGGCGGAGCTTTATGCAAAGGCCGCCGGAGCGAAGCTGGGACACGTGGTCTCGATCAGCGAGGAGGGCCCTGCCCCACCGCAGCCGCGGCCAATGCAAGCGGTGCGCGCCGGTGCAGTTCCGGTCGCTCCGGGAGAGCAGACACTGAGGGCGATCGTTAGCGTCAGTTACGAATTGACGCCTTGAATCCGCGCCTTGACTTAGCCACACCCAAACCTTAGGTTCCGCGCGTTCTCGATAGAGACGTGCAATTTAACCGCCGCCCGGTCCATGAGAGACCGGAGGCCACCGCCCGACAGCGCGATGCGCCCTCGGGCGCAAAGGTGTTTTTGGACTGATGTTCGACAGCCTGTCGGAAAGACTCGGTGGCATTCTTGACCGCCTGACCCGCCGCGGGGCGCTGAGCGAAGAGGATGTCGACGCCGCTTTGCGCGAAGTGCGCCGTGCGTTGCTCGAGGCCGATGTCGCGCTTGACGTTGCGCGCAGTTTTACCGAAGGCGTGAAAAAACAGGCGGTCGGCATCGAGGTGATGAAATCGGTCACGCCTGGCCAGATGGTGGTCAAGATCGTACATGACCAGCTGGTCGCGACACTGGGCGCCGACAGCCAGGGCATCGACCTTCACGCCGCGCCCCCCATTGCCATCATGATGGTGGGCCTTCAGGGCTCTGGCAAGACGACCACCACCGCGCAGCTCGCTAGGCGTCTGAATGACAGGCAGCACCGCAAGGTGCTGATGGCTTCGCTCGACGTGCGGCGTCCGGCGGCAATGGAGCAGCTCGCCGTTCTCGGCCGCGACGCGCAAATTGACACGCTGCCTGTGGTCGACGGGCAGACGCCGTCGCAAATCGCGCGGCGTGCAATCGGGGCTGCAAAACTTGGCGGCTACGATGTCGTGATGCTCGATACCGCCGGCCGCACCACGCTTGATGACGCGATGATGAGCGAAGCAACCGAAGTCAAGCGCTCGGTCAATCCGCACGAGGTACTCCTGGTCGCCGATGCCCTGACCGGCCAGGATGCCGTCAATCTCGCGCGCTCATTCGATGAACGCGTGGGCCTGACCGGAATCGTGCTCACTCGCGTCGACGGTGACGGCCGTGGGGGCGCGGCACTGTCCATGCGCGCCGTGACGGGAAAGCCAATTAAACTGATCGGCACTGGCGAAAAACTCGATGCGCTTGAGGATTTCGATCCAACCCGCATTGCCGGCCGAATCCTCGGGATGGGCGATATCGTCGCCCTGGTTGAGAAAGCAGCCGCCAATATCGATGCCGAGAAGGCGATGCGGGTCGCCGAGAAGATGCGCAAAGGCGCATTCGATCTCGCCGACTTGCGCGATCAGCTTGTGCAAATGCAGGGCATGGGTGGCTTGGGCGGTTTGATGGGCATGCTGCCAGGCATTGGCAAGCTGAAGAACCAGCTTGCCAATGCCAATATCGATGAAAATGTCATCAAGCGTCAGATCGCGATCATCGACTCGATGACTCCCAAGGAGCGGCGCAACCCGGACATTCTCAAAGCCAGCCGCAAGCGGCGGATCGCAGCCGGGTCAGGCACGACCCCGGAGGCGATCAATAAGCTCCTGAAGATGCATCGCGGCATGGCGGACATGATGAAGATGATGGGCGGTGCCAAGCGTGGACCGCTTGCAGGTCTTGCCCAGGCCATGGGGATAGGCAGCGCCATGCCGTCACCGGAACAGCTGGCGGAGATGGCAAAGAACGTGCCTGGCGGACAATTGCCTCCTGGCATGCCCGGACTGCCGCCGACCATGCCGAAACTCCCGAACACGCCGGGTCTGCCGGGCCTTGGTGGAAAATTTCCTGGATTGCCTGGCGGTCTGCCGCCGGGCTTCGGAAAAAAGAAATGATCAACGATCAATAGAGTGAGAAAGGACTGAAGATGTCTCTTGTTATTCGTCTTGCCCGCGCCGGCACCAAAAAGCGCCCGATCTATCACGTGGTAGTCGCTGACAATCGCGCTCCGCGCGATGGCCGCTTCATCGAACGGCTCGGCTATTTCAATCCGCTGCTGCCGAAGGAAAAGACCGAGCGTCTCAGGCTCGATCTCGAAAAAGTGCAGGCCTGGATGAAGAAGGGTGCGCAGCCATCGGATCGCGTCATGCGTTTCCTCGATGCCGCTGGGATTATGAAACGGCCAAAGCGCAACAATCCGGAAAAGGCGATCCCGCGCAAGGAACGCAAGGCCAAGGAAGAAGAAGCCGCGAAGGCTGCTGAAGGCGGCGCCAAGCCGGCCGCCAAGGCAGAGAAGCCCGCCGACGCCGCCGCGCCGGCCGCGAGCTGACACTCGTAACGTCGCGCCGTGGCCGGCCGTGTCTGCGTCGCCCGCATCGGCGCTGCGCATGGCGTGCGCGGCGAAGTGAAGCTTTGGTCCTTCACGCAAGACCCGGCCGCGGTCGCAAGCTACGGTCCGCTGGAAACTCAAGACGGCGCGCGACGCTTCGAGATCGAGGCGCTTCGTCCGGCGAAGGATCATTTTGTAGCTCGCATCGCCGGTGTTGCCAGTCGGGACGCCGCGGAGCAGCTGCGGAATCTTGATCTGTACATCCCGCGCACGCGGCTTCCGGACATCGAGGAAGTTGATACGTTCTATCATGCCGACCTGGTTGGGCTGGACGCCGTGACGCCAGAGGGCACCCAGGTCGGCATGATAGAACGTATCAACTTCCTCGATGTCCGGAAGC
>DAISKM010000050.1:0-12748 GCA_036820945.1 Pseudolabrys sp. | reverse complement strand
CGGCGGGTGGTCGCTCATGAAACCTCTGCCGCGTTGCGCTCACCGAACCTCCGCCGCCCTCAAAGCGGTCTTTCTCCTAGACGAATACATACGCGGGCGACCCTGCAAAATGCAGTGCTAGTACGTGCAGGTTCCTAAAATTCGTACTCTTCTAGGCCCTCCTCATCGATCATTTCTTGTAACTCTTTGAAGTTAAACCATGCGAGCACCAGTGCCCTCGGCAGGTCGGGGTCGATCCGCTCGATTGCGAGAGCTGTAATATCGGGGTACTTGCTCAGTACGATTTTAGCTTTCAGCAGTTCACCAACAAGTTTTTCCGTTTGCTGCTCTCGCCAGTCGTCCGCGTCAAAGTCCACCGCTTTTTCATCGAGTACTCGCCTCGCTTGCTTCCACGTTAATGCGGATAGGCTCTTATCGTTAGGCACGCGCTCGGGCGGCAACGCGTGAAGCTGCTTCCATGCACTTCGCATGTAGTACACTTGCCCTTCGGACCTATGGGTAATTTCGGCTATCCGTTCGACCGTCAGATCACTGCCTTCTTTCACCAGCTTCCACGCGCCTTCGGTCTTATCCTCCGTAGTCATCCGAAGCTTGTCTTTGCTGTTCCTAGCCAATGCCTCTATACGCGCCTCCTCTGCGGTGCCGCCGAAGATTTCGACCGGTATCGGACGCGACCATTTCACCGAGTGATAGGCATCGACGCGGTGGTGCCCGTCGATGACGTAGTAGTGCTCCCCAATAGGTAAGACCAAGATCGGTTCCAGAGGCTTGCCGTTGTTGACCAATGCCCTTGCGAGGCCAAGCACATGGTCGGTGCTTGCTTCTATGTCGTAGCCAATACGCCTCCATTGGAAGACCTTATCCGCAATCCGTAGTTCGTCGAGCCGGACAGCTTGTGGGCTCTTTTTGTCGCGGTTGGCGGCGTGCTTTCTCTTTAGAAGCTCCAGCGTCTCGTCGGTGCTGATGCGGGTCAGGCCCCTACGGGTTAGTTTAGGCTTCTCGCGTTTCGCCTTTGTATTTTTTTGTCTCTTCTGCATCATTCTGGTCTTCACCACTCCAATCAAACCTATTCCAATCGAACCTGCTGGTCGTCAACACGGCGTCCTGCGGCTCATCCGCGTGGCGCCAATGGATAAATAAACGGCCCTCGTCTGGGAACATAACCATTCGTTCTATAGCTTCCCTTAGGACCACGTTGGCTCTGGGCACGTCCAAGGGTATCTCAAGTAGCGTCTGCTCGATGGCTTCTAGCCTCCGCACGACCCCTGCTTTCGCCAAGCGGTCCCGCCGCTCCCGTAGCGCTCGTATACGCTCTTCGGTATCGGCCAAGTCCTGTTCGCGCTGCTTTAGGTTCCTACGTGCCGCGGCGCTCTTCTCCTCGATGCTTATAGCGAGCAGTTCCTGAATTTCAGACATCAGCATAGTGGCCTCCGCATCGGCCATCGCTATCTGCTTATCCAATTCAGAAGTATCACCGCCACGAGGTGCCTCCCCGATTGTTCGCTTAATGGAGTGTATGAACGACCTTTCAACCTCATCGTAGCGATACGCTTCGTAGTGACATGACCGAGGGCGGCTGTTCGCTAGTGAGCACACGAGGTACACGTATTCACCTTTGGAAACCCTCGTGACCGTACCGCCGCAATGGCGGCACTTGAGGACCCCGGAAAAGATTGAGCGCACCTCGGTTGTCGTGTGTCGGCCACGCGGGGCACTGCTTCCAATGCGACTAGACACCCGCTCGAATAATTCCCGATCTACGATGGCGGGGAAGCGGTGGTTAATTGCGTCCAATGGCTTGCGTAGTTTCTTGCGCGTTTCGGGGTCGCGGTGAACCATGTGTGGTTTGAATATACCCACTACCGCAGGGTTGGTGAGCACTTTACGGACGTATGAACGGTGCCACCGAGCGCCTTTGCGTTTCCCCCGGCCCCAAGGCTCTCCTGCATTTTCATTGAGCCACCCGGCAATGCGGTGTTGTCCCATGCCACTGTCGGCCAGCTCGAAGATTTTCCGTACGATAGCCGCGCGTTCGGGGATCGGTTCAATTGTTTTGGTGTCGTCATTCCAGTGCAGCCACCCCGGCAGTTGTCGCGTGTACGGTTCGGTGAGCGGGTTTGCGCTGGCAAATTTCTGTCGTTGACGTTCACGCGCAGCCGCAACACGCGCTGACTTCAATGCGCTCTCTTCGTTGGCACGCATGAAGCGCAGCACCATCATAATTAGGGTGAGACTGTCCTGATCTAGCGTCTCGGCACTGTACTCACGCCCACCATCAGACAGGTCCACGATGGTGACGCCTTGTTCGATAATGTCGCCCATAAGCCTGACGGCCTTGTGCGGCTTTTGGCGGCTTACGCGGTCAAGGCTCTCCACTAGGAGCCAAGAACCCTTTGGAACGTCTCCGCTCTCGACGGCCTTCAGGAAGTCTCCTAGTGCGCCCTTTTCTGCGTGACGCCCGTCGAAGGCAGAGATGCCCTCATCTCGAAACCTTAGATCGTTATCCAGCTCTACACCGTGGTGTTCAGCCCAACGTTGAGCGGCAAGCGCTTGTCGTATAGCGCTGTCGCCTTTGGCCTGTTCGGGGGTGGAGAAGCGGGTGTAGCTGTATGCTCTTGGGAGACGGGGACTGTGCATCTGGCTTCCCTATAGACCGTGGTTTGGTCATTGGGAAGATTACATGAGAAGATTATGTCCGCCGCCGGCAGCGACCTCGAGCGCGCGCTTGGCGCTTTCCCGTCCCTTAATGTCGGCGAGATCGAGCGAACCGCCATCGCGCTCGCGGATCCTGGGTTGTGGACGCGCCAGAACTTGCGTGCCTTTGAAATGGTTGGCGAGCTGGATCAGAGATTGTGCGGCAATGATCTCGATTTCGGGACTGGCCCATGATGCTTCGGCACCGGATGCCGCGGGACAGATCAATCCCTGCCCACGCCCGTTGGCGCCGATCGCAGCAGGCAATACGCCGGCAACCGGCGCGATCGATCCGTCGAGACCGAGCTCACCCAGGACGGTAAAGCTGCTCAGCGCATCGTGCGGAATGGCGCCGATCGCTGCCATCAGTCCGAGCGCGATCGGCAAATCGTAATGACTTCCTTCTTTCGGCAGATCGGCGGGGGCTAGATTGACGGTGATGCGGCGGGCAGGAAGTGCCAGGCCGGAAGCAATGAGCGCAGAGCGCACGCGCTCCTTGGCCTCCGACACAGCTTTGTCCGGCAGCCCGACGATGGTGAAGGCGGGCAGGCCGGGCGCCACCTGTACTTGCACGTCGACGGCACGGGCCTCGATTCCCTCAAAGGCAACTGTCGCAACACGCTGAACCATACAACCGCTCCCCGGCTCGATACTCGCAAAAGTAGTATCGAAGCCGAATGCCTGTTGCTAGTCCCGTGCGGGAGCAAACGGCCAAGGAAATAATCGGGAAGAAGATTTCGTTCGAAAACGTGTTGATTTCTATATAAATAATGATAGATTATTATTTCTATAGGAATATGGAGACATGGCCCCTAAACCGAAGGCCCGACCCCACAGCGCCGCAGATGCATCGAAGGTCCTGACCAAGGCCGCACTGCGCGCCGCAGATCGGCTGGACATCAAGAACAACGTGCTTGCGAAGATCATCGGGCTGTCCGCGCCGACGATATCGCGCATGTACAAGGGTGCTTATTTGCTGCCTTCGGAGAGCAAGGCCTTTGAACTGGCCGTGCTCTTTGTGCGATTTTACCGCGCGCTCGATGGAATTGTTGGCGGTGATGATTCCGTCGCGGCCGATTGGCTCAAAAATAAAAATATAGTTCTGAATGCAATTCCGCTTGAGATGATTCAGTCGGTCTCTGGACTAACAAATGCCATTGAGTATCTCGATTCACGACGAGCTATTGTCTAGTGCGCGGCGCGCAAGTGGGCGCTGCTGGAGGGTCGTCGAGGCACAAAACATAATATCGACGGCCAAACTTACCGACACTGCTGCCGAACAAAGTCTTCTGGAGGACCTTATCGAGAAATCGAAGCCGCAGGTCCCGCCGGAATGCCGCCAGCTGAATTTCTTGCTTTCGACGCCATTCCGATATGGCGCTCCTTATCCACGGGGGTCCCGCTTCAGGAGAGCCGGTCATACGCGGGGAGTTTTCTATGGCGCCGAGAATCCCGATACGGCGATCGCAGAATTATGTTTCTGGCGTCTGGTGTTCTTTTCTGAATCTCCGGCAACCGGGTGGCCGTCCGAATCCGGCGAATACACGGCATTCGCGGCGCGCTACTCGACGGAACGGGCAGTCGATCTGACAAGGGCGCCGTTCGACGCTCGAAGAGCCGTTTGGACGCACAAGACGCGATATGATGAGTGTCAGGAGTTCGCGGAGCTTGCCCGTGCGGCCGAAATCGAAGTCATCAAATACTTATCGGTTCGCGACCCCAAAAAACAGCTGAATATAGCGCTGCTGATGTGTCGCGCATTTGCCGCCACCGATCCCGTTGAGCGCCAAACCTGGCGTATTATTCTTGGCAGCAATGGAGCAAGAGCGCTTTGTGAGATGCCGAGAATGAGCCTCGACTTTGATCGAAATGCTTTTCGCGGCGATCCGCGTATCGATGGTATGAGATGGGAACGTTGATCGTAGTTCATTCATAGCGTTTTGGCGAAAAGAACCATGTTCGGTTTCGGAAAGACCCGTAAGATCGAAACGGCGATGGCCGACTGGCTCGCACACCCGATGGAGTTCGGGGTGCGCCCAAAGCGCGTTCGAATCCGGCACACCCGCAAGGCGAAGCTGGTGACCTATGGGCCTGTCGAGATCCATGTCGTAGATTACGAGATGCCGGATGGGACCCAGGGACGTGGATTTGTCAATGGATCACTGACTTGGTCGTTCACCGGTGAGGAGGTGAATGCAATTGGCGATCAGGACCACTTCGTCGCTTATTGTGGGTGGGCGTGGTTGTTTCCCGCGATTCAAGCGAAGACCGTGCAGACGGAATTCATTTCAGAGGGAGAAGAGGATCGGCTCACAGAGGCGGTAAGAACCGCCGGCGTGTCCGATTTTCGAATCACGGGAAGATACAAGATCGGGAGCAGCGAGGTCTTTGAGTATTCCGGGACGCGCGATGGAATCGCATTGAAGGGCGCGGGAGATGGCGACCGCCGAGTCGAATTTGTGGCCACACATCCATGTTTCTTTCTGCCGACGATCTACTTCTTTCTTGGGCGCGAGGTCATTCTGGAAGGTTAAGAAGGTGAGCGCTGCGAACGCTAAGTATGGCCTGCTTCTGCGTACCAGCCCCCGAAAACCTGCCATGATCGCCGCTCGAAGCATGGCCACAGTGCTGGTTTTGGCTTTTTTAGGCGCACAGGCTGAGGCGCAGAACCTCAAGGCCTGGAGACATGGCGTCATCGAGCCGAAAGGCGACGCCGGGTTCATGTTGATGGTTGGTCAGCGTGATTTTGGCGCGCGGCATGGGCTGAAGATCGACATCGTGCCGCTGAAGAACGGCGCCACCGCGCACAAGGCACTGCTCGCGGGCGAACTCGACAGCATCGAATCGAGCCCAGGCGCGACGATCCTGGCCGGCGCTCATGGCGCGGACATCAAGATTCTTGGATGTGACTGGCCGGGCGTGCCTCATGGATTGATGGTCAGGTCGGGCATCCGCAAAGTTGAGGATCTCAAGGGCAAGACGATCGCGGTGGCCGCGCCCGGTTCGCTGCCAAATCTGTTGGTCAATGCCATTCTTGAACAGCACAAAATTCCGGCATCAGAAGTCCGTTTCGCAAATCTTGGCGGCGATCTCGAACGCTTCAAGGCGGTGCTGGCCGGAGTGGCGGATGGTGGAATTGTCGCCGCCGAGTTCATGGCGGTCGCTTCGAACGATGTGAGGATGCTGGTGACTGGCCACGAAGCGCTGCCGAATTATGTGCGGCTGTGCCTGACCATGACGGGTAGGACGGTCGCAACGCGCCGGGACGACGCCATTAATTTCGTAGCCGCCGAAATAGAAGCGCTGAAATTCGCCGTCAGCCATCGAGACGAAACGATAAAGCTCACTCAGGCAACCATACAGGCAAAGCCAGACGATCCGCGGCCGGCCTATGCATTTGACGATACGATCAGACAGAATGCCATTGATCCGGAAGCGAGCCTGCCGCTCGATAAATTGAACTGGATGCAAACCGAGTTGGTAAAAGCCGGCAACCTGAAGACACCGATTGATCTCTCGAAGATCATCGATCCCGAAATCCGCATCGAAGCGATCAAGCGGATCACGAAATAGTCAAACCTTCACAGACGCCATAATGCCGGGAGGAAAAATCTCTTCGGGACTAGCAAGGCGGTGCGCAATGCCCTGCTCGTGTGCGTAGCGCAGAAATAATTCCAGCGTCGGCCGGTTCGGCTCGATACCGTATGGAAAAAGCTCGCCGAACATCTGCTGCATGCGTTGTGCATAACTCGTCAGCCACGGTATCGGGTAGCGCGAGACTGCCGGGTCCAGAATGCGGTCAAGACTGCGGCGCCTGGATTCCTCGAACGCGTTATAAAGATTGCGCGCCGTCCAGGGATGCGCATCAAAAACGGCTCTTCGCATCGCAATGACGTGCATGATCGGGTAGACACGCGTCTGCTCATAGTAACGATGCTCACGAACCTCGTAGTCGGGAAACAACCGCACCACATCCGGATGTTTCTCGCGAAATGAGTTTGGCGGCCGAGCTATGATAGCGCAGTCGATTTCGCCGGCCGCGATCATGCCGCTCAAGGTTTTCTCTGGCGCGTTCGTCAGACGCACGCCAATTGGCAACGATAGTTCGACCTTTTCAATCCGCCCGGCTTCGTTTGTGCCGGCCTGTATCCAATCGATATCGGAAAGCGCAATTCCGCATTCATGCATCAGCCAGCCCCGCATGTAGACCGCGGCTGTATGCGCCCATTCCGGCACGCCCACACGTTTGCCTCTCAGGTCGTGAGGCGTTCTGATGCCTGACTTTCGATTGACGTAAAACGACGCGAAGCGGAATAATCGCGAAGCGTAAACGGGTAGGCCGATGATGTCGGGATCCGGCCGGGTCACCTGCGCCAGAAACTTGGCAAAGGAGAGCTCTGAAACGTCCCATTCGCGATTGAACGTAAAGCGAGAAAAGATTTCGTGATGTCCGAGCGTGAGCCAGTTCGTCTCGATGCCTTCTGCACGGACAAGGCCAAGACGGAAGTCGCGAAAATGGTCGTAATCCGTGGTGGCGATGGTGAGAGCGACGCCCATTGCCCCTCACCCGGCTTTCCGCCTAGCCTCGATCTTGTCCCAGATCAGTGCCGCGACGTCGGGCCCGCCAAGATTCTTGATCGCACGAATGCCGGTCGGCGAGGTAACATTGATTTCGGTCAGATAGCCGTCGATCACGTCAATGCCCACGAACAGCAGGCCGCGCTGGCGCAGCGCCGGTCCGATGCGCTTGCAGATTTCAACCTCGCGCTTGGTCAGTTCGGTTGCCGCCGGCACCCCGCCTCGCACCATGTTGGAACGCAGGTCGTCGGCCGCCGGAACACGGTTCACTGCGCCGGCATATTCGCCGTCGACCAGAATGATGCGCTTGTCCCCATTCCTGATGTTGGGCAGGAATTTCTGAACGACCCACTGCTCTCGGAATGTGCTGGCGAACAAATCAAAGAGTGAACCGAAATTCAGGTCTTCGCGCTCAAGCCGAAACACTGCTTCGCCACCCTTGCCATAAAGCGGCTTCATCACGATGTCGCCGTGCTCGGCGCGAAATGCCTTGATCTCAGCGAGATCGCGGGAGATCAGGGTCGGCGGCATCAGGTCGGCGAACTCGGTGACGAAAACTTTTTCCGGCGCGTTGCGCACGCTGGCTGGGTCGTTGACGACAAGTGTCCTTGGATGAATGCGCTCGAGCAGATGCGTTGTCGTCACATAGGCGAGGTCAAATGGAGGGTCCTGGCGGAGCAATACAACGTCAAGCTCGGCCAGTTCGATGCGTCGCGGGCGGTCCAGCGTAAAATGATCGCCGGCCTTGTCGCGCACAGTCAGGGATTGAACGTGGGCAAGCACCCGCCCGTCGAGCAGCGCCAGCCGATCCGGGGTGTAATAGGCAAGGTCGTGACCCCTTTTTTGCGCTTCCAGCAGCAAGGCGAAGGTCGAGTCGCCTTTAATATTGATCCGTTCGATCGGATCCATCTGCACCGCGATTTTAAGGCTCATGACAACCTTAAGGCGAACAAAGCGTTAACAAATTACCCGCACTATAGCCGCTTCGGGACCGTTGTTGCACGGGCAGGGGGGCCATTGGTGAATCTGCCAAAGCTTTCAATTGCCGCCAGACTGTACGCGATCTTCGCACTGATGGCCTTAACGACCGTCGCGCTGTCGATGCTTGCAGTATCGAAAGCCCGCTTTCATGCGGCCCTGACTGACGAATTCGAATCGGCAAATTCCGGTAGCTGGAACGTCGAGCGAATAACGGCTTAATCTACGCCACGGTCATGGACCTGCGTGGTATCTATATGTCGGCCGAAAAGGCCGAGGTCACCAAATATGCCAACTCGCTCGTCAAGGTCACGGATCAGATCAGCGTAGTAATCGCGGACTGGCAGCGCGGCGTTCGCAACAACGACGCGCTGGCGTTCAGCAACTTTGCGGTGCGAATCAACGACTACCAGGATTCCCTGTATAAACTTGCGCCAATCGCAAAGCAGTCTGGTGCACAAGCCGCGCGGGAATGGGCCGACAAGAACCAGCCTGCCGAAATTCGCGCTGCACTGAGCAAGGATCTGGCGATCCTAAGCCAGCACTATACCGACCAGGCCAGCCAGATTTACACGCAAATAGATCGGGGCATCGATAGTACTGCGCTGCTGTTAACCGTGCTCGCCTGCAGCGCCCTTGCGCTCGCGCTTGTTGGCGTCTTGATCATCGCGCGCAGCGTGACCAGGCCCATTTCCGCCATAACCAGTATTACGGAAGCGGTTGCCAAGGGCGATAGCGCCATCGCTATACCGTTCAGCGATCGGCGCGACGAAATCGGCGCGCTTGCGCGGTCAATCGGCGTTTTCCAGACCGCAATGCGCACCAACGCAGACCTCAATCGCACGGTACTCAACGACGCCGAGCTGAGGTCACGGCGCCAGCAGCAGATGTCGAACGAAATTTCGAAATTCTCTGCAGCAGTGGAAGCGACACTTGCCGAGCTTGGGCGAATTTCCGATGAGATGCTGGCAGCATCCTCGAAGCTCGGAGCTTCCGCCGACCATGCGTCTGGCAAGACAGCCCGTGCCGAAGAATTGTCTTCGGAGGCATCCGCCAACGTGCGTGATATCGCTTCGGCTGCCGACGAGTTATCCGCGTCTGTCAATGAGATTGATCGGCAGGTAGCTCAGTCCAATGCCATCGCCACCAAGGCGGTCAACGAAGTCGAATCCACGAATCTTGCAGTCAAGGAACTCGACGAAGCGGCTGCGCGCATTGGCGATGTGGTCAAGCTCATCACCGATATCGCCGAACAGACAAATCTGCTCGCGCTGAATGCAACGATCGAAGCCGCCCGTGCCGGCGAAGCCGGTCGAGGTTTTGCTGTGGTGGCCGGTGAAGTGAAAGCGCTTGCCGGACAGACCAGTCGGGCAACTGAGGAAATCGGCGCGCAGATTGCGGGCATGCAACGCGCGACCCAGCGTTCCATCGCGGCAATCACAGGTATCGAGCATACGATCCGCGAGATCGGGAACATCAGCAGCGCCATCGCTGCCGCGGTCACCGAACAGGGTGCGGCGACGCAGGAAATTGCGCGTGGCGTTGAGGTCGCGGCGGATCGCACAGTGGCGACAGCCAAGGAAGTCAATTTAATGGGCGCGGCGACGCACGAAACGCGTTCGAGTGCTGCGGCAGTGAAAATGGTTGCCGATGATCTCAGCAGCGTCGCGAGCCGCATTCGCACGCAGGTCGATCAGTTCTTCGATCGACTGAGCGCCTGATCATCCTGCTTCGAAAGCGGCCGGGATGTGACGGGGTATTTTCCCTGGCGGGACGAGGATCGCGTCAAATCTGATGTCGAAAATTGTTTTGTCGGGATTTGCGGCCAGCCAGACTTCGGCGGCTGCGGCAATCCGTCGGCGTTGCCGCTCATCGACCGATTCAGCAGCTTCGGCAAGGCTGGCCCGCGCCTTGACCTCGGCGAACACGAGCAGATGACGCCGTCTGGCGACAATATCGATTTCTCCGAGGGGACTTCGCCAGCGTCGCGCCAGAATACGGAACCCTTTCGCGATCAGGAAAGCGGCTGCCCGGCTTTCCGCCGAAATTCCCACGCGGAACGCTGCCTGTCGCTCCGGCCGTGGGGCGGGCTTGGGCGGATGTGGTCGATTGTCATTCGTCCTCATCGCTTGCATTCCGTGAGAGTACGAGGGCGCGCTGGTACACCTCGCGCCGAGGGCGGCCGGTAACGAGCGCCACCTCGCCAACGGCTTCCTTGACGGAGACGCGTGTGAGCGCCTGCATCAACAAAGCGTCGATATCGTCAGTCCTTTCGTCGATGTTCGCGGGCGGCGCAACCACGATGACGAACTCACCACGCGTCTCGGCTCCGCCAGCGTAGTCGCGCGACAGGGTTTCGAGGTCGCCGCGTCTCACTTCCTCATGCAATTTGGTGAGCTCCCGGCAGATCGCGGCAGCGCGCGCCCCGAAAATTTTTGCAAGATCGGCGAGCGCCCCTGACAACCGCGGGCCGCTCTCGAACAGAACCAACGTGGCCGGGATATTGGCAAGGGTCGAGAGGCGCTTTTGCCGTGCAGCCTGCTTGACGGGAAGAAAGCCCTCAAAGAAGAAGCGGTCGGTCGGCAAAGCTGCGACGGATAGTGCAGCGAGCACCGACGAAGCGCCCGGAAGCACCGTCACGACATGGTCCGCTTCGCGTGCCGCGCGGACGAGCTTGTAGCCGGGATCCGAGATCAGCGGGGTGCCCGCATCGGACACCAGCGCGACCGCCTGTTTGGCGGCGAGACGTGCAAGCAGCTTCGGACGCGCTTCTGCCGCATTGTGTTCGTGATAAGGCGTCAGCGGCGTGGCGATTCCATAACGATCCACGAGCTTCCGGGTTACACGGGTATCCTCACACGCAATGACATCGGCGCCAGCCAGCACCTCAAGTGCGCGCAAGGTTATGTCGGCGAGATTTCCGATCGGGGTGGCAACGATGTGCAATCCAGGTGCAGCCTTGTTCGCCTCAATCGCCATGCCAAACAACGTGTAGCGACGCGGATGCGATTTGCTTTCATTTGCCATAATCGGAACTTTAAACAGCCTGTCGAGGCTCGTCATCGGGTGATGAATTCCGTACCTTTTCATGCCGCAAGTTTTGCCTGACAAAACCATCGATACCGGATACCACTGGGTCCGAACGGTCGCACGGGGAGCGACGATGCACGGCATGTCGCATAAGGAGGGGGCGTTGACGCAGGCATGGAGGCGCATTCGCGCAGGCCTGTCTCTTGCCGCGACAGCGACTGTTCTTGCTGCTTGCAGCACGCAATTGGGCGGCGGGATCCCATCATCTCAGTCGACCGACGTAGCCGCCGCAAGCGCTGCCGTCGGTGACGGCCAAGTCCGTGTCGCTTTGGTCCTTCCCCTTTCTGCGCAGGGGAATGCGGGCCTCGCAGCACAGTCGATGAAAAATGCTGCCGAGATGGCACTCGCCGAATTCAAGAATCCCAACATCCAGCTGTTGGTGAAAGACGACGGCGGAACCCCACAAGGTGCGCAAGCAGGCGCGCAGCAGGCGATTTCCGAAGGTGCAGAACTCATCCTCGGTCCGCTGTTCGCTCAGTCGGTCAGCGCGGTCGGACAGGCTGCACGTGCACGCAACATTCCGGTGATCGCGTTTTCGACCGACACCAGCGTGGCCGCGCGCGGCATATACCTGTTGAGCTTCCTGCCTGAGACGGACGTGCGCCGCATCGTTGATTCGGCAGTGGCGCGCGGCAAACGCTCATTTGCGGCGCTCCTGCCCGATAATGCCTACGGCACGGTGGTGGAGGCTGCCTTCCAGCAGGAAGTGTCGCGACATGGCGGCCGCATCCTTGCGATCGAAAAATACCCGCTCGACCCGAACAGGATAGCCGAGGCGGCACGTCGCGTGAGCCAGGCTGCGAACCAGGTCGACTGCATCTTTATTCCCGACGGCGCCGATGCGGTGCCGCAAGTTGTGCAGGCGCTTGCCGCGAGTGGCGTCAATCTCAAACGCGTACAGCTGCTTGGCACCGGCCTGTGGGACGACCCGCGTATTTTCTCTACCGCCGCCCTTGAGGGCGCCTGGTACGTGGCCCCCGAAGCGGCTGGCTTCCGCAGCTTCTCGGCTCGCTACCGCGCTCGTTATGGGCAAGATCCCGTGCGGACCGCGACGCTCGCCTACGATGCCGTTGCGCTGGCGGCGGCGCTCGTCAAAACGCAGGGGCCGCAACGCTTCAGCGAGCAGGTTCTGACCAATCCTTCGGGTTTTTCGGGAATCGACGGGGTCTTTCGTTTCCGTTCCGACGGCCCAAGCGAACGCGGTTTGGCCGTCCTGCGCGTTACGCCTTCCGGCGGTCAGGTCGTGAGCCCGGCACCACACTCGTTCCAGCCGGGGACGTAAACTAGGCGGCGAGATCGGCCACCACCGCATCGAGCAGCGGGAAGCCGCTCTGTGTTACGCGCAGCCGGCCGTCGGCAGTTATTTCCACCGCGCCTTGCTCCCGCAAGGCCGAAATACGTTTGGGGT
>DAISKM010000049.1:0-12917 GCA_036820945.1 Pseudolabrys sp. | reverse complement strand
CCAGTGGTCAGACGGCGCGTGGCGAAAAGTTGGAAGCGCCAAAACCATTGAAGCAACTGTAATCGGTTGGCGGACGGCGCCGCGATCTTGGCGATAAGATGGGCACATCGGCTTCTGGCACTTAGCGGACAATCCAACAGGCTCCTGAAATGTCCGCTGTCGGAGGTAAGGCGGTCATCGCGATTGCACCGCGAAATGTCCGCTTATGATCGAATAGTGCGATGTCCGTAATTGGCCCAAAGCGGACATTGAACAACATCCAGACTTATCGCTCTCAGGCCGCACACACATCAAACACCACAAAAAGCGGATGTCGCGATTCGCGCTGCGCAATGTCCAAGTGGATCTAAAGCGGCCTCGCAACGAAACATGATTTTTGTCTTGTCCGTGCGGCCGCAATAAACGTTAGATAAAAACGATGTTTTGATTTCTCAAACTTTATTGCGCCATTTAGCAGATTTCTAAAGTAGACCGAACATAGGTTATCATTAGAACAAATCTAATATTTCTTTCATCTGTTGACTTGATTGCTCCGTCGCGCGCAAAAAAGGCAAGAGCAGTTTGCTGAGAGCAGATGGCACGCACTATGCCCATCAGTGTGGACGGTGACAGTTGTCGGAGGAGATCTGCTCCATTCGATCGTCTGCGAACTCCTAACATGTGCATCGCTGTGGCTAGCGCTCTGATCGCCGTGAGCAATGCCAAACCGATACGAGCGCAAGATGGATTCTACGACGTCGAAACAAAATACATCTTCGGATTTACCGAAGGCTCTGGCGTTGGTCTCGAAGGTGAAAAAGAGTTCTCGGCGGAGAGCGTCGCCCGGATCGGCAAAGCTCAAGGACGTTATTGGGCAAGTGAGACAAAACTTGAATATGAATTCACACCGAACCAATACGTGCAATTCGAACTGGGGCCATTGGTCTCCACGCACGTCATCAAGAATGTCACCGATCTGGAAAATCGAAACAACCTCGCGATGAGCGGCTTTTTAGGCGAGGTGCGTTATCTCGTGCTTGAGCGCAATGCGTCCTCGCCGTTGGCAGTGACTCTTTCCGCAGAACCGGAATGGCACCGCATCGACGAGACCAGCGGCACGCGCGTGACGAATTTGGGTCTGGAGCTGAAAGTCAACGCCGATCTTGAACTCATCAAGAATCGGCTCTTTCTTGGCAGCAACCTGCTCTATGAGGTCGAAGGTACGAAGGATCCCGATCACGTTGGAGCCGGCTGGGAGAAAGAATCGATCGGTGGGGTTTCGGTAGCGTTGTCCTATCGCATTATCCCTTCGGTCTTTATCGGCGCGGAGGCCTGGTATTTGCGTCACTACGCCGGAAGCTTTTTTAATTCGTTCACCGGTGACGCGATTTTTGTCGGCCCAGCTCTTTACGTGCAGCTCGGACCCAAGGCGTTCATGACTGCGGCCTGGAACGCGCAGGTGTCAGGTCACGATATCGAAGTTCCTGGCTCCACGCTTAATTTTGGTGAGTTCACGCGGTCCCGTGCCAAGTTGAAATTTGCTGTCGAGTTCTGAACGGAGTAGCGAAGATGGTCGGAACGATTGCAAGAATTGCGCTTGCTGCCTTAGCGGTTGCGGGCACCTGTCTTTCTGCAACTGCGCAACAAACGGCGTCCGTCACCATCAGCGTCAAAAATCACCGGTTTCAGCCGACGGAGATCCATGCACCCGCTAACGTCCCTATCGAACTCCGTGTGAAGAACCTAGACTCCGCGCCGATGGAATTCGAAAGCGTCAGCTTGCGCGTGGAAAAGGTAGTGACCGGAAACGGCGAGGGCGTCATTCGGCTCAGGCCGCTTGCTCCCGGCCGTTACGAGTTTTTTGACGACTTCCATCAGGAAACACGTGGTGCGCTGGTCGCGAGATAGCGTTTACGTCCGTGATGTCCGCTTTTGGCCCTTAACAAATCGCGGGTTACTCAGCCGATCGACCGTCAAACAAAGCTCTCTCACGGCGGAATAGATCAACTAGAAAGTCTGTCACCGTCCGCAACTGCGACGCGCGGCGCACATCGCGGCGCGTCAACAGCCATAGTTCGCGTGCGGGCGGCACTTCGGGCAGTCGCACTTCGACGAGCGCGGGGTCTCCAGCCGCGAGGAAATGCGGCAGCAGAGCAATGCCGAATCCGGCGCGCGCGGCCGCGATTTGACCAGTCTGATAATTGGCACGAAAAGCGAGCCGTTGGCCGCGAAGTTGGCGTGCCAACCATAAGGCTTCGGGAAACTGAGCGCCCGCTTCGTCGAATCCGACGAAGAGCGGCAAGATGCCGTCCTTCAGCCGGTCACGCCACTTCCGGTCGCAATAGAATCCGTAGCCGACGGGCAAGGATATCACCCCGCTCGGGCCTGCCGAGACGCAGGGCGATGTCCGATTGATGTCGTGGCAGGCTCACTCGCCCTCTTTCTGCGGTCACTTCGAAATCGAGCGCAGGATAAAGCTCATGAAGCGCCATTAGCCGTGGTGTCAGGAACATCTCGGCCAAGCTAGGGGTCGCCGTGATCCTTATCAGGCCGGTCAGCGATGCTTCGGACCTGACCCGGCCCAGCGTGCCCACGGCGTCCTCCATTGCGGACGCGGGCTCGAGCGCTTGGCGACCCAGGGCTGTCAGCACATATCCCGTTGGGCGACGTTCGAACAGCTTGGTACGGAGAGCCTGTTCAAGGCCGGCAAGGCGGCGCGCCACGGTCGCATGGTTTACCCCAAGGACGCGCGCAGTCGCGGACAAGCTGCCGTAACGCGCGAGCGCAACAAAGACGCGGACGTCCGCCCAATCGGGCCCTGTGCGCAAACGATCAGTCATTGAGCAAAGTTAGCGAATTCTCGCCCAATGCGCGAGAACCTATGTAGCAGTGCCTGGCAGTAGCAGATTGGAGGTCACGGTGAAGAGAACGACAATCAGTGCGAACGACCCGCATCCGCGTCGGCGGGTACGCGTCGCAGGAACCGAGATCAGCTACGTCGAGACGGGGCAGGGGAGGCCCCTTGTGTTTCTGCATGGCAATCCAACTTGGTCGTATCTTTGGCGTAACATCATTCCGCATGTCAGCGATCTCGGTCGTTGCCTTGCGCCGGATCTTGTCGGCATGGGCCAATCGGGACCCTCACCCACCGGTTCTTACCGCTTCGCGGATCACGTAGCCTGCCTCGACGCTTGGTTCGACACACTCGGTCTCAGCAGCGACGTTGTGCTGGTGGTTCATGATTGGGGCTCCGCACTCGGGTTCCATCGAGCGTCACGCTATCCCCAACAGGTCAGTGGCATTGCTTATATGGAGGCCATCGTACAGCCGCGCCGCTGGACCGATTTTCAGGACGGACGCGATCGCGCTTTTCGCGCGTTGCGCTCACCGGACGGCGAACGGATGATCTTCGAGGACAATTTTTTTGTCGAGACGGTATTACCGAAGAGCATCATGCGCCGTTTGAGTGATGACGAGTTCGCAATGTACCGGAAACCGTTCGTCACCCGCGGCGCGCGCAAGCCGACGCTTGAGTGGCCGCGCGAGCTACCGATTGAAGGCGAGCCGCCTGACGTAGTCGATATCGTGGAGCGCTACGGCAAATGGCTGGCCCGGTCGCCTGTTCCAAAGCTTTTCATCAGCGCGGAGCCAGGTGCTCTGATCACCGGAAGAGCCCGCGAATTTTGTCGTGCCTGGCCCAATCAGCGCGAGGTTACTGTCAAAGGCATCCACTACGTGCAGGAGGACTCGCCAAACGATATTGGCGTGGCGTTGAGGACATTTATAAAAGGCCTTCGCGATAGCCACGAGGGCAAAGCAGATAGCACGAGTAAGCGCTGATGTCGGCAGACCTCTCATTTACATCGACGAATGTCTGCTTTTGAGGGTAACGCGGACATGGCGCGTGCAAAGCGAAATGTCCGCTTTTGGCCCTTAGCGGACAACACGATGGTTGACCACGACATCCACGATGTCGAGTTCTGGTATCGTAGCAAGTCACCCAATGCACACTGGCTGTCATAGATAGCTGCTGATAATTGCGTCCAAGCTCAGCGGGCCTGCCCCCGCTGCCACGAAGAAACTCAGTAGGATGATGTAAACAAATTCAGGCAAGTAGAGCAGGTCATCAACAGCGTCTGCCTTATCTAGCGGTTGCCATGACCTGATACGCTTGACCCCGTCTGTGCATGTCGCGACGACACAGATCGCAATGAGCCCCAGCGCTGCAAGTGGCGTAAGGAAGCCAAAGGCCAGGCCAAGGCCTGCCGAAAGCTCTACGCCCGGCACGAACCACTGCATGGCGGGTACACACGGCACTCCGCAGTCCTTTAGCGTGTTGACCAGCGTGCGGTGACGTGCACGATTAAATAGCTTGTGAAAGCCTGACAGTGCGAAAAACAAGCCTGTGGCAACGCGGGCGATTGCAAACGGGATTTCGGTGTCATTGAGCAGGCCTGAATTGAGAACGTTGTGCAGCATTGTCGTTACTCTTTCAGCCGTCACACGGGCGTAAGCCCCGATCTTCTCGCCCTGGGCCCGCCAACTCCCCCTGGGGCTTCACGGTAGGCACTCGCGCCAACTGGGCTGTGTCGGCGATCACAAAACGGTGGATTTATCGGGGTGTGTCTGCACGTGTACCCAAAAGCGTGCAAATCTCAGGAACTAATCAAACGTATCTCAAGCGCAAATCAAGCTCCTGTCAAAGTCTTTCGGGGCGGCTTTTGGCATCCAGTTCGAAGAAGAATTTGATCCGAACGTTGTACGGTGAGGTGAAACGTGTCTGATGCAAATCGCCTGCTTTTTCTGCGGATCGCCCTGGTCGTCATCGGTCTAACGTTCATATTTGGCATATACACCTTGGGCATTGTGTGGCCTTCGGGCTGGACTTGGGGCCACGGACATTCGCACTATCTGCTGATGATCATCGGAGTGTATGCGACACTGGGCGTATTTCTGCTCATCGCATCGCGAAATCCTTATGCGTACGCGAGCATCATCTGGTTTACCGTGTGGTCGAGCGTGGTTCACGGCGCGATCATGGGTGTCCAGGCCTTCAATGATCCGGCTGAACGCGGCCATTTGATTGCAGATGTGCCGGCGCTCTTCCTCGTGGCGATCGTTCTTGCAGTACTAATGCCCCGGGCCGCGCAAAGCATGAGTACGCCCGGCTAATTCTGCTTAACGCCCCTTGGCGGGCATGTCAGTCGCGCGGCAGTTCAGCCAGCCTTGCGTATTATTGGTGACCTGTAGTCGCCGGCTGGCGTGTGGAACGCTACGTTGATTCGGTTCCAGCCATTGATTGCTACAATCGCCAGGGTGAGTTGAATCAATTCGGCCTCACTGAACTCGCGACTTGCGACATCGTAGACCGCATCTGGAACCTGGTTTTCAAGCCGGGTCACGGCCTCGGCCCATGTCAGCGCAGCGCGCTCGCGATCGCTGTAAAGATGCGGCGCCTCGCGCCACACGCTGATCATGTAGAGGCGCTGCTCGGTCTCCCCGCGGGCGCGCAAGTCCTTGGAATGCATGTCGAGACAATATGCGCAGCCATTGAGCTGGGACACGCGATAATTGACAAGGTCGATCAACTGCGGCGCAAGACCCGTCTTTTGGACCGCCTTGCTCAAGGCCAGCATGGCCTCTAACGCTTCGGGATAGGCTTTGCTGTGCACTGGGCGCTTTTGCATGGGAACCTCTTTTTGTCTGCCGCCCCTGTGATCGTACTTTCTTCTCCGTCGCACAAATCAGATGCCCTTTCGAGGCGCACCCCAATGTCCGCTTTTAGGGGGCAAAACGGGCATTGCTGAAATACTGTCCCCTAATGACACAAAGCGCCCGTCAGCGTCCGGCGTGCGTAGTTACCGGCGCCGCAATTCAAAACTGTGGTATTCTGCCTGCATGCCCGGCGTGGCCCTCGGCACGGAAAGTCCATCGAACGGGTAGCGTGGGTGGACACAGCTCGATCAGATGGCGGCCACATGAAATCTTGTGACTTCAATCCCAAGCAGAAACAGACGGGCCGGCGCGTTGCCCATATCGCTTTTGCGAGCCTGGCCGCCTTGATAGCGGCGAGCGATCTTACGGATGCCGCAAGGCTTCGGCACGAACAGTCGGTGGCGATGCGCCCGGGTGGCGAGCCAATCATGGCGATCGTTTCGCTCCGCGATCAGCAGATCACTGTCTACGATGACAAAGGCTGGATCATGCGAGCGCCAGTGTCGAGCGGCCAGAAAGGACGCGAGACGCCGGCCGGTATCTTCAGCATTATCCAAAAAAAGGCCGAGCACTACTCCAATCTGTATGACGACGCCTTCATGCCTCACATGCAGCGCATCACTTGGTCGGGCATCGCGCTTCACGGCGGACCTCTGCCAGGACATCCTGCATCGCACGGCTGCATCCGGATGCCGTACGACTTTGCCGGACGGCTGTTCGGCGTAACAAAGCTCGGCATGCGCTTGATTGTGGCGCCAGGCAACGTTGCGCCCATAGCGATTGATCATCCAGCGTTGTTCCAACCAAAGACAGGTCAGGCAGCTGCCGCAGCAGCGGCGGCAGCTGCAAAAGCGGAAGAGGCGGGCCGCAACGCCGATAAGGCAAGGCTCGCTGCCATTACGGCCAACCGCGAATCGGCGCTTGCAGCGGCATCGGTGCGCAAAGCGGAAACCCTGAAGATCAGGGCCGAAACGGAGTTGGCGTCGATCGAGCGCGCAATTGCCTCCGCAGCCTCGCCCGAGGCGAAGGAGCAGGCTGAAGGTAGCAAAGCAAAAGTGACCGCGCGGATCGGTGAGGTCGAAGCGCAATTGGTCGCGGTCAAGTCCGACCTGCAACCGAAGCTCGATGCGGTGGTAGCCGCGCGGGAAGCAGCCGCTGCAGCGGAGAGTGCGCGCGTTGCCGCGATCGAGGCGGCACGCAAAGCCGCGCGTGACCTCGAGCCGGTGTCTGTCTTTATCAGCCGCAAGACCCAGCGCCTTTATGTCCGCCAAGCCCTTCAGCCCGTACTGGAGATCCCTGTCACCGTTCAGGATGCCGACCGTCCAATCGGCACGCATATCTTCACGGCACTGGAACGCGCCGGCACCAACATACGATGGAGTTTGGTGTCATTGGTTGGCGGAAGTCCCGGCGGTAGTGCAGGCGAGCCGCACGGCTCCGTGCGCAAAGATCGCGACAGGGCTGTCGGCGCAACAGCAGCCGACCTGGAAAGCGCAAAAGCAGCGCTTGGCCGGATCACAATTCCTCAGGACTCGCTTGATCTTATCGCAGAGAAGATATGGCCACGATCGTCTCTCATCATATCAGACGAAGCCTTGAGCTCGGAGACAGGAAACGGCACGGAATTTGTGGTCGTCTTGAGCGGCGAGCCGCAGGGAGGTCTCAAGAATCGACGTCCCTCGTCACAGATGGAAGTCCGTTACGATCGTCCAAATATGCGTTATTGGCGCGCGCCATTCGCGGAGCAGTATTTCAATCGGTGGCGTCGTTTTTGAATAGCACCGTTTAGGATGCTTTCCCCTGCGCCTCACCGACAATCCGCAGAATGCGGCGCGTTTCATCCGGCCCATTTTCACACGTGACGAGAGCCGCCGCCGCGGCGATCATGTGTTTCGCTGCCTGCACCGCTACGTCTGCGCCGTCGCGGCAATAGACCGCTTTGAGCATGGATATGACGACGTCGACGTCGTTGTAATGGTCCGAATCATCAGCCATGCCGCGACAGCATGCGCCTATGGCTTTGTCGCGGCAACTTGCGGGCCAAAAAATTGAGATATGGCCTGTTAATTAATGGGCCGGAAGTGGTCGTCGGTTTGTCGCGACCGAATGTCTGCTTTCAGGGGTAAGCGGACAGACACGCCGATGTCGGCAAATGACCCAAAGCGGATATTGTTGCTCGATAGACACACCGCGCCCCCGACCATAAACTCTACTCGATATCAGGGACGATGCTATGGCCAACCCGCACGTTGAACGGCATTTGGCCGCCATCCTCGCGGCCGATGTTGCCGGCTACAGCCGGCTGATGGGCGTCGATGAGGAAGGTACCCACGCGGCGCTCAAAATCTATCGACGCGAAATCATCGATCCCAAAATAACAGAACACCGCGGCCGCATCGTGCGGATCATCGGCGACGGTCTGCTGGTGGAATTTGCCAGCGTGATAGCCGCGGTGCGCTGGGCCGTCGACGTTCAACGTGCGATGGGCGAGCGTAACGCCGGCCTGCCTCAGGAGAAGCGGATCGAGTTTCGCATGGGCATCAACGCCGGTGACATCATTGTCGACGGCACCGACATTTGGGGCGATGGCGTAAACGTCGCGGCACGATTGGAAGCGCTAGCCGAACCTGGCGGGATTTGCGTTTCTGGCCGGGTGCAAGAGGATGTTCATGGGACTCTCGAAATCGCGTTCGACGATATTGGCGAGCAGCAGCTCAAGAACATTGCGCGGCCGGTGCGAGTCTACCGAGTGCGGCTCAAAGGGGCAGCGAAGGCAATGCCTTCGTTGCATCAGCCCACCAAACCGTCGATCGTCGTCCTGCCCTTCAACAATATGAGCGGCGACCCTGAGCAGGAATACTTTGCCGATGGCATGGTCGAGGAAATCACGACTGCCTTATCGCGCACTCGCTGGTTACTCGTAATTGCGCGCAATTCGAGCTTCACATACAAGGGCCGGGCGGTAGACGTAAAACAAGTCGGACGTGAACTGGGGGTGCGCTACGTGCTCGAAGGTGGCGTGCGCAAGGCCGCGGATCGGGTGCGTATCACGGCGCAGCTCATCGACGCGTCAAACGGAGCCCACCTCTGGGCAGATCGCTTCGATGGGCCGCTGGAGGATATCTTTGAGCTGCAAGACCAGGTCACCGCAAGCGTCGTGGGAGCGATCGCTCCTAGATTGGAACAAGCCGAGGTCGAGCGTGCGAAACGCAAGCCGACTGAGAGCCTTGATGCATACGACTATTATCTGCGAGGGATTGCGAGCCTTCATTCCTGGACGAAAGAGAGCAACGACGAAGCGCTGCGGCTATTCACCAAAGCCATTGAACTCGACCCTGATTTTGCCTCGGCCTATGGCATGGCCGCGTGGTGTTACGTCCGGCGCAAGGGAAGTCGTTGGATAGTTGACCGCGTGCAGGAGACCGCCGAAACCGCACGGTTGGCTCGTCGTGCGGCGGAATTGGGCTGGGATGACGCGGTTGCGCTTGCTTGGGGTGGCTTTGCGCTTGCATATGTTGTCCATGACGTCGAAGTCGGCGCGGCCCTCATCGATCGCGCTCTCCAACTCAATCCGAACCTGGCCGAGGCGTGGCATTTTAGCGGCTGGGTGAGAATCTATTTGGGCGAGCCGGAAGTTGCGATCGAGCATTTGACGCATGCCATGCGGCTGAGCCCCCTCGATCCACTCACCTTCGTGGCACAAATGGCGATCGCATTCGGGTATTTCTTCGCCGGCCGCTACGATGATGCCTCAACATGGGCGGAAAAGGCGTTGGCGACATCGCCTCCTGGACTGCGGGAAAGACCGGTATATCACCCCGCACTGCTCATCGCGGCGGCAAGCAATTCACTTGCCGGGCGGCTAAAGGAGGCGTCGAACGCAATAACGCGGCTGCGCCAACTCAATCCGACGCCCCATATTGCGAATCTAAAGAATCAAATTCCGCTTCGTCGGCTAGAGGATCTTGCCAGGTACGCCGAGGGCCTGCGAAAAGCAGGACTGACTGACTAGGGGCGTCTCAACGTCCCGCTCGCTGCGAAGAATGCATACGCAGCGCCGAATATCAGCTTTCTGGCGCAAAGCGAACGTACCAAATTGGGCTGCGGGATGTCCGTTCCTGACGGTTGGCGGACATCCCGTGGACTTCGATTAAACGCAGTAAGTGGCCGATCCGTGAGCGCTGGCTCAAGGATTGGAGGACGCTGTATTGCTACGACCCTTGCGATCGATCGGCGCGGCCTGCGTCTGCGATGGATTGAGGCCGTCCGTTGCGCCGTTGCCCTGTCCGTTGACGCTGATGGACGGTGCCGGTGAGCGTTTCGCTGGGACGAGCGAGGGCGTATCGATGACGTTTTCCTGTCGTCGTGACATTCCCTCGAATTGCGCATTCTCCTCGATTGCCAGAGACCGATGATAGATATCGCCGTCAACGATAGCGGTGCTATTTAACTTGACGCGGTTGGCATGGATCGTGCCCTTGACGCGACCGCCGATCGTTAATTCCTCCGCGACAATATCGCCTTCCACCTGAGCGCCATCGCCTATCTGGACAGTCGAGGCGTGTACTTCTCCCTCGACGTGACCAAAAATCGAGAGCTTCCCTTGGCCGACAATCTTGCCGACGATCGAAAGGCCCGAACTAATGGAGGAAGTCGTTTCTGCCGCCGCCGAGGGTCCAACGGCAGAGCGTTTGATTTCCTGCGCCGGTGACGAGTCAGCACGATTGGTGTCTGCCGCATTGTCTTTTGGTTTTCCGAACATGTTCCTCTCCTACTCCTGTACTCACTGGTGGAAGTTAATTGCTCAGGTTACGTGGTAGATGCGGTGGAAACGGTGCCCAAGATGACTGAGCACTTCGCGACTTGTCGATTTGCTCGCCGCTGCGAGGTCGTCGATGGTGATGTCAGGGCCGATAAGCGTAGCCATCTTGCCAGGGCGCACGGCCATCGTGTCTGAAACGTCAGTTACATCGATAGCCAGAAGATCCATCGATGGCTGCCCTACGACCAGGCATTGCCGGCCGCCAACGACTGCTCGTAACTTGTTGTCGAAAGCAATTCCCGATCGCGGATAGCCATCTGCGTATCCGGCTGAGACCAACGCCAGTCGCGTCGGCCGCTTTGCGACCCAACCAGCGCTATCCGCGATGGTTTCGCCACGCGACAAGCTGAGAATTTGGACAATGCGAGAACGTAGTTCGATCACCGGGCGCATCGGGTTATCAGCGCCTCGGGTTGGGTTGATACCGTAAAGCGCAGCGCCCGCTCGAATGAGATCGAAGTTGGCCTTTGGCCAAACAAAGATGTCGGACGAATTGGCCAGCGACGCCGGAACCCCGTGGTAGAGCCGACGCAGTTCGCGAAGAAGGCTAATTTGATGATTGCTTGAGGGTCGAGCGGATTTGTCGAGGTTGTCGAGACGGCTCATCAACAGCGAGATGCCATGGTTGCGCGCACTAGGCGCAAACGAGGCCGCTTCTTCCATCGAAAGGCCGAGTCTGCTTTCGCCAGTGTCGACGTGTAGTGCGCAACCGCCGGCCCATCCATGCGAGCTGACAAACAAGTCCCATTCAGCCATTTCGATGGAGCTATAAATGACGGGTCTCGCATCCGCCTCTATGAACGCTTGCCGCGGTCCGGAATACAGTCCGCGGAGCACGTAAATCGTCGCGCTTGGCGCAACAGCGCGAACGCGCTTGGCTTCCGCAGTGTCGGAGACAAAAAAGGTCTTGCAGCCGTTTTTAGCCAGCGCTCCCGCGATCGGTTCGATGCCACAGCCATAGGCATTGCCTTTGACCACGGCGGCGCATTCAACCGCGGCGTATTTCGTCAGCCTTTCCCAATTGGATACGATGGTCGTCAGATCGATCCTGAGAACGCCGCAAGCTTCTGCTTCCGCAGGCCCATCGGTCGTAATACAGGCCGCATGCGCTTTGTTGTTAACAACGAGCCTGCCGCCTCTATTGATGATTTTTCCGTCGACCGAACCTTCAACAACGACTTTCGCGCCCGGCTCGATGGTCAGATTGGCCAGGAGATTTCCGCGAATGTGTAGGGAGCAGTTCTTTTGAACAACAGTGTCGTCGATGACCGAGCCGTTTATGTCCGACGAACTGACAACGAGAGGCAGCTCCTCTGCGGCTTTCTGTATTGAAAGCGGCGCAAGACTCGACACTGCCTGAAACCCCCCGCTGCCCGGCAAATCCTTGCGCGTTTCCGCCCGTACCACAAGGCAAACGGTATGCGATGGTGAATCCCAGCCGATCGGTGGTAACGGGTTCCGGCCATATTGACTACGCGCCGGAGGGTTCCCGCACGCCCATCGGCATCAAATAATTGGAGATTTGGTCAATCCCAATGTCCGCTTTCTGCGCAGGCGGACATTGCTTGGGGATGGTTTATTTGCCTGTCCGACCACTCATACGCGCTTCGGCGGCCGCCGCCAGTTGCCGAATTTTATCCGTCACAATAGGCGCCCTTGGCCTCGCCAAGGATATGGCAAGCTCCGAGACAAGTCTGACCATGCCTAGAATAAATATTGGGATTGCGACGATGATCGCTCCAACCACAATGGCAGCAACGTTAATTTGATTTTTCATTTAGACTATCGAGCCGACTGGCCACGGCTTTCCATCAGGCGCAAGGGCGACCCGGAAGTAGGCGCCTCGGGAGACGCGGACGACGGCTGGGTGGCCGATGATTGCCCCGATGGTTTACGGGGAGCTGTTCGAGGCTGGGCGGGGGTTGCCATCTTCTCTTTGATGTCTTGTTCAATGGCCGGCAGTACCGAGATGTCTTGGGCCATCCTTTCCTGTTTTGCTGAGAGCTGTCTTACGGTCGTAGCAAGCTGATCGACGCCTTGCCGCATGGTGGCGAGCTCAAGCACTAGAGGCCTGAGCTGCTGCACCAACTCAGCAGACGTCACTCCTGCGGGGGTAGATGCCTGACCGTCGAGAGTCGACTTGGTTGAGTCGGGCAACAACCAGCTCAACGACGGAGCCCGTACCCTGACAATCTCTTTTGCTTCATCCCCATAGGACTGCCATGCCAGCGTCGCGCCCACGCCGATCAGAATGGCAATGGAAAAGCGAACAAGAGAGCGCGCCATTCGCCTGCCAGCCGACGCCTTTTTGATCTTGGGCTTGTCGTTCTGAACGCGGCGAGGCCACTCCGTCACGACATCGTCTTCCAAAAAACGAGGCGCGCGCTGCATGGAATATGAC
>DAISKM010000048.1:0-12923 GCA_036820945.1 Pseudolabrys sp. | reverse complement strand
GTGACAGGGACCGCCCCAAACTTCATGCCGCTTCCGCCTTTTTCCGCAGGACCTGCGTGATCTCGCCCATGATGGCCACCGCAATTTCTGCCGGCGACACCGCTTCGATATCAAGCCCAATCGGGGCATGGATGCGCGAGACATCCGCATCCGTCAGTCCCGCCTGCTTGAGACGATCCACGCGCTTCGCATGCGTCTTTTTCGAACCGAGCGCGCCTACGTAAAAGCAATCGCGCGCGAGTGCGTGCTTGAGCGCAGGATCGTCAATCTTCGGATCGTGGGTCAGCGCGACGAACGCCGTGTAGCGGTCGATGCCGAGCGGCGGAAGCGCCGCGTCCGGCCATTCCGCGATGACCTTCACATCCGGAAAACGTTCAATCGAGGCAAAGGCCGTGCGCGGATCGACAATGGTGACGTCGTAGCCGAGCAGCTGACCGATCGGCGCCAGCGTCTGGCTGATATGCACCGCGCCGGTGATGACGAGGCGCGGCGAAGGCACATAGACGGTCAGGAAAACGCGCCCTTCCGGCGTGTCCTCCATGCCGCTTTTGCCCATGCGCAACCGCTTGTCCAACACGTCCTGCAGAGGATCTTTTGACACTTCGGCGGCTTTGACCAGCCGCTGCTCGCCGCTGGCCACATCGGTGACGAGGACCACGGCACGACGGGCAGAACGTTCCGCATTCAAAGTGTGCAGCACGTCGACCTTCACGTCAGGTCACCTTTTTCACGTCAGGTCACCTTTTCGACATAGACGCGGATAGTCCCGCCGCACGACAGACCCACTTTCCAGGCCGTTTCGTCGGCCACGCCGAATTCCAGCATCTTCGGTTTGCCGCTGTCGATCACGTCCATGGCCTCGGTGACGACGGCACCTTCGACACAGCCGCCTGAAACGGATCCCAGAAAATTGCCGTCGCTGTCGATCACCAGATTGGAGCCGACCGGCCTCGGCGCCGAACCCCACGTTTCCACGACGGTTGCGAGGGCCACCCCGCGTCCCGACTTCCGCCATTCCTCGGCGGCTTTGAGGATATCTTCGTCACGTGCAAGCATGGCTTCCTCCATCAAGCGACGCGCTTGAGCATCTCTTTCGGATCGTAACCTTTGGCCGGAGCGCCCGACAGTGCGCGCACCAGCCCGGCCATGGACTCCAGATTGTGTATGGGACGCAATTCGTCAACATGCAGAAGCATCGCTTGCACGCCCCTGGCGCGCGCTTCGAAGGCGTGAAAACGAAGCAAAGGGTTAAGCCATATCAGCCGCCTGCATGATCGATGCAGCCGATCCATCTCGAAACCGAGCGTGTCATCCGGGTCCCGTTCAAGCCCGTCGGTGATCAACAATACAACAGCGCCCTGGCTCAGTACGCGTCGCGCCCACTGCTTGTTGAAACCGTGCAACGATGAGGCGATGCGCGTGCCACCGGACCAGTCGGCCACATTGGCAGCGCAAGCGGCTAGCGCCTCATCCGGATCGCGTTGACGGATCGCGCGAGTCACATTCGTCAACCGGGTACCGAACAGAAAGGTGGTCACCCGTTTTCGTGCGTCGGTGACGGCGTGCAGAAAATGCAAGAACAGTCGCGTGTACTCGCTCATCGAGCCGGAAATATCCAGAAGCGCAACGATGGGCGGCTCCTTCACCCGCGGACCGAGGTATTTGAGATCTATCACCGCACCGCCCGCCTTCATGCTCGCCCGCAAAGTTCGGCGAATATCGATGAGGTGGCCGTGCCGGTGAGGAATGAGCCGACGCGTTCGTATCTCGTCGAGGGGCAGGGTCAGACGCGCAATCGCCTCCTTCGCAGCCGCGAGTTCAGCCACGGTCATCTGCGCGAAGTCCTTTTTCTGAAGAACTTCCCGGTCTGAGACAGTCAACCGCGCGTCGATCTCGACATCGGATTTTTGCTGTTCACGCTGATCGAGCCCGGAGAATAATGCCTCCTGGATTCGCTGTGCGCCGGGCGGAGGTTTTGTCGCCGATCCGGGCGGCGTCTCGGGAAGGATCGAAGCGATCATTTTTTCGATATATCCGCGCTTGCGGAAGAAAATCTTGAAGGCCTGGTCAAACAGGACAGTGTGCTCGTGCCGCTTGACGAAAACGGCATGCAGCGTCCAGTAGAAATCGTCTCGCGAGCCGATGCGCGCGACGCTCAGCGCTTCGAGTGCATCGAGCACCGCACCTGGCCCGACCGGAATGCCAGCGGTTCGGAGCGCGCGGGCAAAGTAAAGGATGTTCTCGGCGAAGCGACCCTCTGTCATCTGCGATCTCTTCCGCCCGTTCCGAGCGGCCTGGATTTCCGTTTGCACGGGAATGAACGGGGTCTTTTGCGAGCGTTGAACAAAGTTATTCCGCCGCCCTGAGCTCCGACTTCACTTCGTCGAGCAGCGCCTTGACCTTGCTGCCATCGAGGCGAGTAATGTCATCCTGATATTTGAGCAGAACCCCGAGAGTGTCAGACACGGTCGCCGGATCGAGCGCGACAACATCGAGCTCGGTGAGTGCGCCGGCCCAGTCAAGGGTCTCTGCCACGCCGGGCGATTTGAATAAATCCTCCTTACGCAGCGCCTGCACAAAGGCGACCACCTGTTCGGATAATTTCTTCGCAATCCCAGGCACCTTGGCGCGTAGAATTTTGAGTTCGCGCTCGGCGTTTGGATATCCGACCCAGTGATAGAGGCAGCGCCGCTTCAGCGCGTCGTGTACTTCACGTGTGCGATTGGATGTGACGACCACGATCGGGGGGTGCGGTGCTTTCACGGTGCCAAGCTCCGGCACGGTGATCTGGAAATCCGCGAGCACCTCCAGAAGAAACGCCTCGAAGGCCTCGTCGGTCCGGTCGATTTCGTCGATCAGAAGAACCGGCGGACCTGCCGTATCCGGCTCGAGAGCTTGCAGCAGCGGACGCTTGATCAAAAACCGTTCAGAGAAAACGTCGTGCTCGATGCGTGTGCGATCAGCCTCGCCTTCCGCCTCGGCGAGCCGGATGGCGATCATTTGGGCGCCGTAATTCCACTCGTAGACCGCGGCCGAAACGTCGAGGCCCTCATAGCATTGTAGTCGGATCAGCCTACGGCCGAGTGTGCTGGCGAGTACTTTCGCGATTTCGGTTTTGCCTACACCCGCCTCGCCTTCGACGAACAGCGGCCGGCCCATGCGTAGCGCAAGATAAAGGACCGTCGCCAACGAACGATCGGCGATGTAGTCGGCTTTGGCCAGCAGCTCGAGTGTCGAATCGATCGAGTTTGGAAGGGTCTTATCTGCCATGCGGGGACTTTATCCTACCATGTGCCTGTCCTACATGTGGGGATACCACGTGCCGCCAGCCAGGATGAAATCATGACGAAAACCGATACCCTCGAAAAAGGTGCCATGCAGATGCCCACGATCGATCCGGGGGTGCGCATCGGTCATATCCATCTGAAAGTCGCGAACCTTCCGCGGGCGCTCGATTTTTACTGTGGTGTGCTGGGTTTTGAGCTCACGACCAGCCGGCCCGGCGCCGCATTCATCTCGGCCGGCGGCTATCACCATCACCTCGGACTTAATACCTGGGAGAGCCTTGGTGGCTCGCCGCCTGCCGCCGGGACGACCGGTCTTTACCATACCGCCATTCTTTACCCGACCCGGCGGCTGCTGGCCGACGCATTGCGAAGGCTGATCATCGCCAAAATCCCCCTCGAGGGCGCGAGCGATCACGGGGTTAGCGAGGCACTCTACCTGCGCGACCCGGACGACAATGGCGTTGAGCTCTACTGGGATCGGCCGAAAGAAAAATGGCCGAAGAAGCCCGATGGGTCGTTGCAGATGTTCACCAATCCACTCGACCTACATGACTTGCTCGCCGAACTGGACAAGCCAGAGGCTTGATGTCACGCGGCGCGTCGTTCCGTTTCGATCTCCCTCTCCCGCTCGATCCAATAGCGGAACATCCGGTTCTGGCTGTAGCTCAGCAAGGGCACAGAGGCGGCCGGCAAGCTGTTGGCTGGTTTTAGCGACAGTGAACTGCGGACTAAAAAAGCAAATGACCCGCGGGTCTGACCGCTCTGACCTTCAGAAGCTTTGGATATCCTGTCGAGCGGCTAGACGGTCAGGCGCACATAAGCGAGCGACGCCGCAATCAGTACAATAACAAGGAGCGCTGCAAGTTCGGCCACGGAGCGTCTCTCAGCGAATGGGTAGCCCGGAAACGCGGCTGCAGCCTCAATGTTCCCGACCGCGCCGAAGTTAGGCCGTCGCCTTGGCCAGTGCGCGACGTGTCAGCACGCCTGCCAGATGCGCGCGGTATTCTGGGCTGGCGTGGATATCGCTGTTCATTCCGGTTGCTGGAATGGTCATCCCCTCGATCGACTTGGCCGCAAAGCGCTTCTTCAGCGCCTCTTCGAACGATTTCACGCGAAACACGCCGTTCGCTCCAGCACCGGTTACCGCTACGCGGATGTCGGAGCCGCGCTTGGACACAAATACCCCCACGAGTGCAAAGCCCGAAGCCGGATGCTTGAACTTTTCGTAGGCTGCCTTCTTGGCGATCGGAAAACTCACCTTGGTGATAATCTCGCCGTCTTCCAGAGCAGTCGAAAACATCCCGGTGAAAAAATCGTCGGCGGCAATGCGCCGTTTGTTGGTAATGATTGTCGCACCAAGGCCCAGGCAGGCCGCAGGATAGTCGGCATTCGGATCATTATTGGCGATCGAACCCCCAAGCGTGCCGCGATTGCGCACCTGCGGGTCGCCGATCGAAGCAGGCACTGCAGCCAGTCCCGGCAAGACCTGTTGAAGCACGGGCGAATTGGCCGCATCGGCGTGCCGCGTCATGGCTCCGATCACGATGGATCGGCCCTTCTGCTCGACGCCGCTCAAACCCTCGACCAGCGAGAGATCGATCAATGCAGAAGGATTCGCCAATCGCAGCTTCATGACCGGCAAGAGCGAATGCCCACCCGCCAGCAGCTTGGCTTCCGGATTGCGCGTGAGCAGGCCAGCCGCCTGTCGAACCGTTGTCGGACGATGGAAAGTAAAATTGTACATCGATCTCTCCCGCGAAATTACGCTGCTTGACTTGGTTGCGCGCGCTTGAGCGCAGCCCACACGACCTGCGACGTGGCTGGCATTGCCAGTTCTTCCATTCCAATCGCATCGGTAATGGCATTTATGACCGCTGCCGGTGAGGCGATCGCGCCCGCCTCGCCACAGCCCTTGATGCCGAGCGGGTTTGAAGGCGCCTTGGTTTCGGTCAGACCGACCTTGAACGACGGAAGGTCGTGGGCATGCGGCATGCAGTAATCCATCAGAGATCCGGTCACCAGCTGACCGTCTTGATCGTATACCGCGCGTTCGAGAAGGGCCTGTCCAATTCCCTGCGCAATGCCGCCATGCACCTGACCTTCAACGATCATCGGATTGACGACGGTGCCGAAGTCATCGACCGCCGTCCAATTGACGATCTCGGTTTTGCCGGTGTCGCGATCGACTTCCACTTCACAGATGTGGCAGCCGGCGGGGAAAGTGAAATTGGTCGGATCGTAGAAGCTCGTCTCCTTTAACCCGGGCTCGAGCTCCTGGCCGGCAAATTTGTGCGCGATATAGGCATTGAGCGCCACATCGCCCCAGGCGGCCGACTTGTCGGTCCCGACAACGGTAAACTTCCCGTCCTTGAACACGATGTCGCCTTCCGCAGCTTCCAGCATGTGGGCCGCAACCTTCTTGGCCTTGGCCTCGATCTTGTCGAGCGCTTTAACGATTGCCGACATGCCGACAGCGCCGGAGCGCGAACCGTAAGTGCCCATGCCGAACTGCACCTTGTCGGTGTCGCCATGCACAATCGAGACGTTCTCGAACGGTATTCCAAGACGATCGGAAACAAGCTGAGCGAAGGTCGTCTCGTGCCCCTGACCGTGCGCGTGCGTGCCTGTCAGCACTTCAACGCTCCCGGTCGGATTCACCCGAACCTCCGCGCTCTCCCACAGACCGACGCCACAACCGAGCGATCCGACCGCCTGCGACGGCGCAATCCCGCAAGCCTCGATATAGGTCGAATAGCCCAGCCCGCGCAGCTTGCCGCGGCGCGCCGCTTCGCGTTTGCGTTTGTTGAAGCCCTTCACGTCAGCGAGATCCAGCGCCTTCTTGAGCGAGGCGTTATAGTCGCCTGCATCGTAGGCCATGATCACCGGCGTCTGGTGCGGGAACGATTTGATGAAATTACGTCTGCGCAGATCGACGGGATCGATCGCCATCTCGCGAGCCGCCACCTCCACCAGCCGCTCGACGACGAAGGTCGCTTCGGGCCGGCCAGCGCCGCGATAGGCATCGACAGGAACGGTGTTGGTGTAGACAGCGTCGACCTCGCAGTAAATTTGCGGGATGTCGTATTGGCCGGACAGCAGCGTTGCATAAAGATAAGTCGGCACCGATGACGAGAACGTCGACATGTAGGCGCCAAGATTGGCGATGGTGTTCACGCGCATCGCGAGGAACTTGCCATTGGCGTCGAGCGCAAGTTCGGCGTGCGTGACGTGATCCCGACCGTGCGCATCGGTGACGAATGACTCCGACCTGTCCGCAGTCCATTTGACCGGCCGGCCGACTTTGCGCGCCGCCCACAGGCAGACCACCTCTTCCGGATAGATGAAAATTTTGGAGCCGAAGCCGCCCCCCACATCCGGCGCGATAACGCGCAACTTGTGCTCGGGCGCCATCCCGACAAATGCCGCAATCACCAGCCGCGATACATGAGGGTTCTGGGTCGTATTCCAAAGCGTCAGGTGGCCCGTGCCGGCGTCATACTCTGCAAGCGCCGCGCGTGGCTCGATCGCATTCGGCACAAGACGATTGTTGATGATGTCGAGCTTGGTGACATGCTTGGCACTGGCGAAGGCGGCGTCAACCGCCTTGGCATCGCCAAGAGACCATTCATAAATGGTATTCTTCGGCGCGACCTCGTGAATTTGTGGGCCAGACTTCGTCTTGGCGGGATCAATGACCGCTGGCAGTGCCTCGTACTCGACCTTTACTTTCTCGGCGGCGTCGCGCGCCTGCGCATAAGTCGAAGCGACGACGACCGCAACCGCGTCTCCGACGTGACAAACTTTCTCGGCCGCGAGCGCCGGGTGCGGCGCCATCTTCATCGGCGAGCCATCCTTCGAATGAATCATCCATCCGCAAATCAGGTTGCCGATCTTGTCATTGGCAAGTTCTTTACCCGTGAGTACGGCGATGACTCCGGGCAGAGATTTCGCGGCACTGGTATCGATTGCCTTGATCTTTGCGTGAGCATGCGGCGAGCGCACAAAGACGGCACGGGTTTCGCCCGGCCGGATGACGTCATCGGTATATTGACCTTTGCCCGTGATGAAGCGGAGATCTTCCTTCCGGCGCACCGCCGCGCCGATACCGGTCGCGCTCATGGCGGTCTCCCTCCCGTTGAGTTTTTGATTCTATTCGGCGGCCTGACGCGCGCCGCCCTTGGCCATTGCTTTCGCTCCTGCGGCAATGGCTTTGACGATGTTGTGATAGCCGGTGCAGCGGCAGATGTTGCCGTCGAGCTGCTCGCGAATGGTGTGCTCGTCGAGATCGTTGCCGCGCCGGCGCACGATATCGAGTGCCGCCATGATCATTCCCGGCGTGCAGAAGCCGCACTGCAGTCCGTGATGCTCGCGGAATGCTTCCTGCATCGGGTGCAGCGGCCCGTCGGGATCTGCCAAGCCTTCAATGGTCGTGATCATCGCACCCTCACACTGCAGCGCGAGCGTTGTGCAGGCCTTGGCCGCTATGCCATCGATATGGACGACGCAAGCGCCGCATTGCGAGGTATCACAGCCAACGTGAGTGCCGGTCAGCCGCAAATTTTCGCGCAGGAATTGCACCAACAATGTGCGCGCTTCGACATCCCCGGTGACGGGCTTGCCGTTCACCGTCATGGACACCCCAGGCATGAGCTTCCTCCCAATCTGGGCCCAAACGGCCTCTTTTCGCCGCCTTCAAACCGGGCGGCGGCAGTTCATTTGCGAAATCGAGCCGATTTCGGCAAATAACTCTGAACCTCGACCATGGCCCTGGTCAAGGGATTGGAGAGCGAATACCGCTTCAACCTCTGGTGAAACCGTATCAGGCGGTCCCAACGGTCGAGGCAAACTTCTGGAAAAATTCGTCGGCGATCTTCTTGGCTGCGCCGTTAACAAGGCGCTGACCGAGCTGGGCAAGCTTGCCGCCGATCTGCGCTTCGACATTGTAAGTCAGTAACGTGCCACCATCTTTTTCGGCCAGGGCAACAGTCGCCCCGCCCTTCGCAAAACCGGCGACCCCGCCGTCACCCTCGCCGGAAATCTTGTAGCCATTGGGAGGGTCTAGATCCGAAAGGTGCACTTTGCCCTTGAAGCGCGCTTTCACCGGGCCGAGTTTGGTCGTCGCGACCGCTTGAAATTCCGTGTCGGAGGTCTTGTTGAGCTCCTCGCAACCCGGGATGCAGGCTTTGAGGACCTCCGGGTCGTTGAGCTTTGCCCAAACGACGTCACGAGTGGCCGGCAGCTGGACCTCGCCCGTCATTGTCATCGCCATTGCGCGTCTCCTTTACAGTCGAACAATTCGGCGGCAGTCCCGGCTTAAGCCGTCACCGCGGCGAAGAAAAGACCTTTGCAGGAAGCACGTGGCACATTAAGGGTTTCCGTCAAGCCACGGACCAACAATCGTAATCCATCTGAGGGGAGGACTTTATGCCAATGATCAACGCCGATGACGGCTGCCCGATCCGCGTCGAGGTCGAGGGCCGCGACGGTGCGCCGGTGCTGATGCTGTCCAATTCGCTCGGCACCAATCTGAACATGTGGGACGACCAGGTACCTGAATTCACCAAGCACTTCCGCCTGGTGCGTTACGACCGGCGCGGTCACGGGCAATCGGGAGTCCCCAAGGGACCCTATTCGATGGAACGGTTTGGCAAGGACGTCCTGTCAATCCTCGATGCACTCAAAATCAAGAAGACAAACTGGTGCGGACTGTCGATGGGCGGCATGGTCGGCCAGTGGCTGGGCGCGAATGCGCCCGATCGGGTCGAGAAGCTCGTGCTCTCCAACACCAATTCCCATTACGAAGACAAGACGCCCTGGACCGACCGGATCAAGTTCGTGACCGAGAAGGGCCTCGACGCGCTGGTGGAAACGAACATGCAGCGCTGGTTCACGGAGGGCTTTCGAAAGCGTGCGCCAGAGGCAATCGAACGCATGAGAAAAGCATTCGTCGCCACCAGGGTGCCCGGCTATATCGCCTGCTGCGAAGCGATCCGCGACATGGATTTTCGCGCCAGCAATCCGAGCATCAGGGCGCCGACCCTGGTGATTGTCGGAGCACAGGATCCCGCCACGCCGCCTTCCGCTGGCGAAATCATCCAGAAGATGATCCCCGGCTCCAAGCTTGCGAGTCTCGACGCCGCGCATATTTCAAACGTGGAACAGCCAAAGGAATATACCGAGACCGTGCTCAACTTCCTGCGCGGATAAATCGCCCAAAGGAGCAGCCATGGACGACAAGCAGCGCTACGAGCGCGGCATGGCCAGGCGCCGCAAGGTGCTCGGCAATGAGTGGGTCGACCGCGCAAATGCGAGGAAGACTCCCTTCAATGAGGAATTTCAGGATTTTATAACGCGCGTGGCCTGGGGCGAGATCTGGACCCGTCCCCATTTCGACGAGCGCACGCGTCGCGTTTTGGTTATCGGCACCATGCTCGCTTTGGATAAATGGGAGGAGTTCCGCATGCATGTGCGGGCGGCGCTCACCGAGGGAGGATTCACGCCGGATGACATCAAGGAAATCATCCTGCAGCAGGCGATCTATTGCGGGGTGCCGGCCGCAAATAATGCCTTCAAGGAAGCCGCCGAGGTGATTGCCGACGTCGGGAAGGGCAAATGACCATTGCGCCTGCAGTGATGCTCTCGTCATTTCCGCTTGAAACAGGTTCAATGGAGGCCATGGGCCACTCTGATGAGGAACATCCATGGCCAAGGTCACTGTCCGCAAAGGGATGCCGAGCGTTCAGCTCGGCAAGGAAGAATTCAAAAAGCGCTTCCTAAAGAAATTTTACGACCCCATTTTCGAGCCGCTCACTGGCGAACTCGACAGGATCGCCGACACCGCGTGGACTTCCTATAGCGACTACCACAAGTCTCCAATCACGCGAAAAGCCGGAACTGGTTTCGCCGATCCGAACTACGAGATCTCGATCGAATGGCTTGAGGCACGGTCGAATATTCAAGCCGCCGAGCGCCGGCAAAAATCTGCGGACTCCCCCTCACGTGTCCTGATCGTCAACGGGTCATCGCGAAATGATCAGACCTGTCCAGGCGAAGTATCGAAAACCTGGCGTCTCGTGACCTTGGCCCGTGATGTTATCGGAAAGATGCCTGGCTTTGAGGTCGAGGTGCTCGATCTGTCGCGGCTCACCGCGGAATATGGAAAGGTGATCTATCCCTGCAAGGCTTGTGTTTCGACTGCACAGCCCCTCTGCCACTGGCCTTGCAGTTGCTATCCCAATCACGCGATCGGACAGACCGGCGATTGGATGAGCGAGATCTATCCGATGTGGGTCGCTGCGCACGGCGTGATGATCGTGTGCCCGGTGAATTGGTATCAGGCGCCCTCCTCGCTCAAGCTGATGATTGATCGGCTCGTTTGCGCCGATGGCGGCAACCCCGATCCCACGTCCACAAGCGGTAAGAACGCTGAGAAAGCCAAAGAGATCGAGCTCGCAGGCTGGCCCTATCCGCGCCACCTCGCCGGACGGGTTTTTTCCGTTGTTGTTCACGGTGACGCGGCCGGCGCCGAGAATTTGCGACGGATGCTTGTCGACTGGATGAGCGATATCGGAATGATCCCGTCGGGCCATTTGGCCCTGCTCGATCGCTATGTCGGCTATCTCGCTCCCTATGCAACCAGTCACGACGATCTCGATCGCGATACCGATTTTCAGGAGGATGTTCGCAACGCCGCCCGAACGCTGGTGCAGGCAGTTAAGGACAGGCGTTCGGGCAAGCTGGAGCCGCCGGATCGCGGCCTGCACGAGACACGCCCGAAGTAAGTAGGCAGCCGAAGGGCTATTGCGACTTTATCTCGGCGTTTTTGGTCCGCTGCGCATAGTTGCGTTCGAAGATGCACAGCCCGGTCGCAAGTGCGGCAAGCAGAAGCGGCAAGGTGTGCTCGCGGATGAGCTCTGCTCCGTCTCTAAAAGAAGCCGGGCCAACCGATACGATGCTGATTGCCACGATCAGGATAAGAGCCGCTTCCAGAATTTCCGAGTTGGCCCGTCCGCGCGACAGGCTGCGCAGGCGGTCAGCGACATGTATGGCACAGATGCAGGCCACTGCGAGTTTGAGAGCGCCGAAGAAAGCGGCGAGCTTTATCAGCCCAATCGGCCCCAGCCCGATAAGACTCCCAATTGCGAAGACAAACTGCGAGCGCCAGACGTCTTCGAGGCCATAGGACGGCGACGAGAGGATGCGCAGGCCGTCGTAACCCCAGACCACAGCAAAATAGAGCGCGACAGCGACGATTATTGCCATCGTGGCGCGAGAAATTTTTTGCACGCGTTCCTCCTTCGACGAGGAACCATGCGTAGGCGCTTCAAATGCGAAGTTCAAAAGAAACCGAACCTTTACCTTACTTGTTAGCCCTTTAACCCTGCCGAACTGATCAAACAGGCAGCAAAGCCTCGACTTCCCTGTTGCAGAAAACGGGTGGGCCTCGCGATCGGCGCCTCATACATCCGGGTTTCGACAGAGCATTGTAGCAATGAGGCGAACGCATACCGGCAATGCCGAGACTGAGGCCGAACACATCGAGCATCACTCCTCGTTATCGGTCGGATGACAAACATTCGCTTCAAGAACTAGTCCGGGTGATGCAAACGCGCCTTTCGAATTGGTGTTGCGTGATGTTGCGCAATCTGGGGGCAGGGCAAGAGTGAACAAAGGAAAGAATGCCATGACCCTGGTTTCAACGTGGCTTAACGGCAGAACGGAACGCGCACATCCCCGTCTGATTCTGATTGCCACTTCGCTTGGCGTGCTGTTCGCCCAGATCGATACTTCTGTCGTCAACCTTGCCGTGAAAAGCATAGCCGCCGATTTGCATGCTGGCGTCAGCGAGATGCAATGGGTGATCGATTCCTACAATCTTGTTTATGCAAGCTTGCTATTGACCGGGGGGACACTTGGCGATCTTTACGGCCGTCGACGGATTTTCGTTTTGGGGATCGTGCTGTTCATCGCAGGCACGTTGGTCTGCGCGCTTGCGCCCACCGCCGGAATATTGATCCTCGGACGCATTGTCAGCGGGCTGGGCGCCGCCTTCGAGGTGCCCATGTCGCTGGTGTTGCTCACGCTTGCCTATCCGGACCGCAAGGAGCGCGCGCACGCGTTAGGCGTTTGGGCGAGCTGCAACGGACTCGCCTTCATCATCGGGCCGATACTCGGCGGCTGGCTGGTCGACACAATCGGCTGGCGGAGCATCTTCTACCTGATCGTGCCGATTTGTGCAGTCGCGGTCGCCCTGACCTACATCGCGATTCGAGAGAGCTCGGAGCCAGGAGGTCGGCGGCTTGATTTGGCCGGCCAAGGGCTTGCCATCGTCGGGCTCAGCGCATTTGCCTTTGCAGCCATTGAAGGATCGCATTGGGGCTGGACGTCGCCGACAATCATCTCGATCACCGGCATCGCGGTTGCCGCGCTGTCGCTTTTCGTCTGGGTCGAAGCGCGCACGCCCGGCCCGCTCCTGCCGCTTGAATTTTTGCGCCGGCCGGTCTTCTCGGCGACGATCACAATCGCGGGCCTGATGACTTTCGGGATGTACGCCCTGTTGTTCATCATGCCGCTTTATTTTCAGACCGTGCGCGGCGCCAGCCCTCTCATTGCCGGCCTGGAGTTGCTGCCCATGCC
>DAISKM010000047.1:0-12926 GCA_036820945.1 Pseudolabrys sp. | reverse complement strand
ACAGCTCTATCAGCTGCGAGGCCGGGTGGGGCGCGCCAAGCTGCGCGCCTACGCATTGTTGACGCTCCCGACGCAAAAACCGATCACACCGCAGGCCGAGCGACGGCTCAAGGTGCTGCAATCGCTCGACACCCTGGGTGCCGGCTTCCAGCTTGCATCGCACGATCTCGACATCCGCGGCGCTGGAAACCTCCTCGGCGAAGAACAGTCCGGCCACATCAAGGAGGTCGGCTTCGAACTGTACCAGCAAATGCTCGAAGAGGCGGTGATGAGTCTAAAGGCGGGAATTACCGCGCCGGTTGCCGATCGTTGGTCGCCGCAAATCACCATCGGTACGGCGCTGCTCATTCCGGAGGACTATGTCGCCGATCTGTCGGTGCGCCTCGCGCTCTATCGACGTCTCGCCGAGATCGAGGACGAGCATGAGATTGACGGGTTTGCCGCTGAACTGGTTGACCGCTTCGGCAAGCTCCCGGAAGAGGTCGAGCATCTCCTGCAGGTGGTGGCGATCAAGTCCTTGTGTCGGCGAGCAAATGTCGAGAAAGTCGAGGCCGGACCCAAAGGGCTCGTGCTTTCATTCCGCGACAATGTTTTCGTCAACCCGGATGGATTGATCGCGTTCATCCGCGAGCAGGGGTCGGCAGTTCGCATGCGCAACGATCCGAAGACCGCCAAAGGCCAGCAGCTGGTCTTCTTCGAGGATTGGCCGCGGCCACAGGACCGTCTGGAAGGAACCGCAGCCGTATTGCGGCGGCTCGCGTCGATTGCGGAACAAGCAAAGGCTGCCTAGCCTTTGTTCATCCTATCCGTTTGTCCCCGCGAAAGCGGGGACCCATCTTCGTGGGCGCCTGTTCTGGATTCCCGCTTGCGCGGGAATGAAACGGACTCTTGGGCTGCCTAATGAGGCATGCGCAAGACCGGCTTGATGGTCTTGCCCGCAACCGATTCCACCGCTGCGCGGTTGATGTCGGAAAGCGGATAGAATGTGATCATCTTCTCGACCGGAAAACGGCCGGCGATAATGTGATCCACCAGCATCGGGATGAATTCTTTGGGCACGCTGTCGCCCTGAATCACGCCGCGGACAGTGCGACCGTTCTGGAGAACGGGCATTTCAAACGACACTTCCGTGCCCTTTCGTGCGCTGCCGAGCAGCACGCACACCCCACCGGGCATCAGGCAATCGACAGCCTCGCGGAATATCTCAGGAAATGCCGAGGTCTCCAGCGAGAAGCCCGCCCCATTGCCGGTCATTGTCCTGATTTGCGGCACTACATCATTGCATTCTTTGTGGTTGATGGCGTGCGTTGCGCCCAGTTCGCGAGCCAGCGCCAACCGGTGTTCGTGCACATCGACCGCAATAATGGGGTCGCAGCCGGCAATTCTGGCCGCCATCAATCCCGACAGTCCGACAGCGCCAACGCCGAAAACGACGAAGCTTTCACCGCCTCTCGGTTTCATTACGTTGAGGACGGCGCCGGCTCCGGTCTGTCCGCCGCAGGCGAGGGCACAGACTTGTTCAATCGGCGCATCGCTACGCACTTTCACTGCAAAGCGCTCGTTCGCGATCGTGAAATTGCCGAACGACGACTGCTGAAAAAAAGCGCTGTAAACCGGCGCGCCGTTTTTGGAATGCAGCGTTGAGCCATCGGCCCGCGTGCCGTTCATTTTGAGATCGAATGCGTGCAGGCAATAACTTTGGCGGTGCGACTTGCAATTGGGGCACTCACCGCACCATGGATAGGCCATTACGATATGATCGCCAGGCCTGAAGCTCGTCACGGCGTTGCCGACCGCCCGGACGATGCCGGCACCCTCATGACCAAATACTTTCGGAAATTTCGTGGGATAATAGGCGTCCCGCCCGTGCAGGTCCGTTGCACACATGCCGCTCGCCACGACTTCCACCAGCAACTCGTCGCTTCGAGGATCGCAGAGGTCAAGTTGTTCGACGTGAAAGGGACCCGAGCGCTCGTGCACCACAGCAGCGGTGATTTTCATAGCTGAGTGCCAGACAACTATTCGGCGGCGTCGGCGGCCTGGGCCAATCGGACAATAGCTTCGGCGAGATACTCAGGCGCCTGCGCGCCGGAAACCGCGAACTTGCCACCAAATATGAAACAGGGCACGCCCTCGATGCCGGCCTCCTTGGCGGAAAGGGCTTCGCGTTCGATTTCCGCAACGTCCTGGTCGCTTGCGAGCGCTTGCCCGATGTTGTCGGCGTCAAGGCCGACGTCCACAGCCGCCTGAACCAGCACGGCATGATTGGTAAGATCGGCGCCCTCCGTGAAGTAAAGGTCCATCAGCCTCTGCTTCATCTCGGCAGCCTTGCCGGCTCGTTCGGCCCAGCGGATCAGGCGGTGCGCGTCGAGGGTGTTCGGCTGACGGCTGATCTTGTCCATCGCGTAAGTCAGTCCCTCGGCCGAGGCGGCCGCGGCGACGCGTTGCGCAATCCCCTTGTAGCGCTCAGGCGAGCCGAATTTGGTCGTCAGGTATTGCTCGCGTGAAATACCCTCGCGCGGAATCCAATCATTGAGGAAGTAGGGACGCCAATGGACTTCGACCGGTATTTCCGGGTGAAGTGCGACCGCCTTTTCCAGTCGCCGTTTGCCTATGAAGCACCATGGACAGACCACATCGGAAACGACATCAATGCGAACGGGTTGCTGACCGGCCATGGCGAGCTCCTTTTGGGAGCAGCCTAGGCCGCCGCCTATTCGGCCGCAACCATGGGCCCGGCCGCCAGGCGCATCATCAGGGAATTGGAAGTATCGCCCGCTTTGAGCGTTGCCAAAGTGACATTCGCCTCGCTGGCATGCCGCTGCGTCAGCATGGCACTCTTGAGAATGCCGGCCAGACGACGAGCAATCACGTGGGTGCTGCGCAGATCGGTCTGCGTGAAAGCAACCAGGATTGCTCCGTCTTCCTCGCGGGTCGCGAAATCGATGTTTCGAATGAGACGGGTCATCAACCGCGCAGCATCGAAGCTTGCGCGTTCGTCAGCTGAGTTGAACGAAAAGCGGGCAACCGATAGCGGCAAGCTGCGATCGCAGGCCTCCACAATCACTTTATTCAAGTCGTGCCAGAAACAATCGCGGGTCAACAATGCGCTCTTGGGGTCAAACATGCCTTCGGTGTCGAGCGACTTAAGCATTCGCTTCAGTCGCGCCTCGAAAGCGCGCATCCGCACGAGCGGGACCATGCGCGCAGCCAGGCGCCGCGGATCGGCGGCAACCTGATCAAAATTGGGAAGCGCCTCGGCGAATTCCGGCGGAGCTTCGCCAATCACCGCCACTGGAACGTCACGGAATTTCGGTTGCTGAGCGAGCACGGTGAGGAACGCCTCAACCATGCGCAGGGAGAACCCGTCGCCGACAACGACGCCGTCGATGTCGCGCAGGTTGAGATGCCGAGCAGCTGCCTCGACGCTCAGCGCGCCAGCAATCTTGACCCGTTCGCCCATCGCGACGCTCAGCGCCGGATAAAGGGGGCCACGGCCGGCGATGAGCACGGTGGCATCATCAAGCGCATCGCCCACCGGCAGCATCGGCAGTCGTCCACCGCGCGATGCGAATAGCGCGATGCGCCGGAGCACGGTGGCGTGCAACGCGCGCACGCGCATGGTAGATTGCAGCCGGGCAATCAGCCGACTTACGGGCAGCGCTGCCTCGGCGGGCAGCGCGATTGGCACCGCCGCGTCTGTCTCGCCGCGAACGCGCGCGATCACGGGCACGATCGGCCCGTTCGAGGTTGCTATCTGCAGGCAAAGCATCCGCGCGGATTCTTCGTTGGCCGGCGGGCCAGGCTCCGCGATTACAACGGCAGACGGCTTGACAGTCAGAAACGCCGCCGGGGCATCGGCCCATGCCGTTTCGACGATTGGAAAGGCGCCATTTGCGCCCAGCGCTTCGACCAAGTCGGTTGCCGGGTGCTCAGCGACGACGATCAACGGGCCTTGAAGCGACATCGTCCGGCGCGCACTGTTTAAGGATCGACTCGAGCTTAAACGAGCGCTGTTAATACGACGTTAAGTAAGCCCGCCAGACATCCGCGGACAGTTCCCGACAATTTTCCACCGAAACACCCGAAAGTCATTGCGACGCTGCTGCTTTTGACTCACTGTCAGAGACAACGTCGGACAAGTGCAGACAGCATGTTTTGTTACCCGGACGTTACCCCGAGCGCTGTTGATGTTGTCAACAGCGGGGCGTTACCCCGGAGGCGACGATGGCGCGCCGCGCAAGCTGACGTTGCCAGAGCAGCGTGTCGTTGCTGCCGGAATAAGTAGCTCGTCACCGTTCAAATCCGGGAGCGACCATGGGCCTGTGGCCGATTGTACGACCCGCGCCGCGAAATCGCTGATCCCCGTGCGCATGGCCTCTACGTGGTCGTGCAGCCGAGCGAAAAAAATTCTTTTGCCGTTCGCTACAGGTTCGGCGCACGGCAACACATTGAGAACACTGAAAGCAGAAATTTTTATTCTGTAATATTTTTTGGATTTGTTGATGGAAAGCACCTTAGCCAGGTAGCGGCGTTATTCCGCCGCTTGTTTGTAGATAGCCAAAACGCCCGCGCTTAGACGCTCCGCATCATACACGCCGCATGTCGCAAGCTCGATGATATTCCGAGCGATCAGTTCATTGAGTTGGCTGGGCCTGCCGACCAGTCCGAGAGCGTTGCACACTTTCTCGTACGCGATGGCCATGGTCTCTATTGCTTCAGGCCCAAAAGCCTCACCACGCGCGAATGGACCGTTGTCCAAAAATAGAGTTGCCGCCATGCCCCCGTCCCCCCGCGCCTGGTCCCCAAGCAGCAATAAGCGAACAAAGAGACTGGGAATTTTTTGGGAGATTTTGGGATTTTATTGTGAAAGAGGAAGAAAACTAAATCTCCGAGACCGTTTTTACCGGCGCGGCCCTCCTTGTCCGAATTGCAAATAAGGCAGGCCGTTAACACTATTTCGCGAGTGGTGTCGTGGTGTTGTTTATCGACCGCTGTGCGCGGTCTATTGCATCACCCAACATCATCGAGAACCCAACTTAACTCCGCGTCGTCGTCCCGGTCCCCACCTCGGTACAACGGAGCGGAGATTTTTCATTTTCAGGTGCGGCATGAGTGTAGCGAGAAACATTTTCGCGATTATCTGTTTTGGGCTAGGAGCAGCTCTTATATTTGCGGCAAATCACACGGTCGACAGCACGTTTACTTCTTTAGAAACTTCATTATTCGGAGGCATAGGGGCCATGATTTTGCTCGGCTCTTATTTGCTGCTGCGCCGGTAAGCTGAGCGCAGGGCAACACGTCGAGAACGCAGAGAGCAGGATTTTTGGTATAGAATTTTTTGCACATGGATGCGGCGCGCAAAGCAGACACGCCCCTTTGCGCCGCACATGTCGTCTTTTGACCCAAAGCGGACTTTTAACATCAGCGGCTTGGAGTGTGCGTTCTATTGAAAAGCGCCGCACCTGTGGTGGCAGCGCGATACCTTTGACTCTGTCCACCGTTTCTAATTTTCTGCCGAATAACCACTCTTTGCAGTGCTCACATTTGCGTCTCACCACGCTCACATTTGCGTCTCGCTGCGCTCACATTTGTGATGTCAATGTCGCACTATAGCCATCTCAATCATTGCCTTCCGAGAAATGCTAGCAAAGCTCCGAATGAGAAAATTGCTTTTCATCGGTGCTGTGTCGACGACATTGATTGGCTGCAGCTGTCCTATCCCGCCGCAGGCGCTTCCGAAAGCGTGCACCTCAAAGAGCTGTTTCGACAGGACGTCAGTCAGTTCGCCAATTGAGCTGAAGCGAGTCTCTTTCAAGGTCGATCCTGGTCAGTCCGCAAAGAAGCCAAAGACTCCTATCGCAACGAAAATGAGCATTCCGGCACCTGCTCAGCAGTCTGGGGCGTCCGACCCTGTCCTAAGCAGAGCAACGACCGCAGTCGCAGCCAAAATGGAGGCTCCAGCGTCTATCGAATTCGAGGACATGAAGCGGACCATCAGAAAAGATACCTTGGGGCAACCAATCGACACCATTTGTGGCCACGTTAAAGGGAAAAAGGCATCGGGTGAAGAAACGGGAGAGAGACCGTTTCTATATGTTGTAGGGGAAAACAAGGCGTTCATCGACGATGGTAATCCAGATTCACTGGGAACCATCGCCTATCGCGCAATCTGCATTGACCCGGATTTGCGCGGACAGGATTCTCGCCAACAACCGAACCGCGAATGATTTCATTGCGGGCAGTTGTCGCCATCCGATGGATGGATGAATGTCCGCTAATGACCCAAAGCGGACATCGACCTTTGTTAGGTATTGAAAGTAAAATATTTCAGTTCCCACCCCACACAATTGCCGCAGTCTCGACGCGTAACCGCTCGCGCAGAAGCTCAGAAAGGTTTCAGTTCATAGCCAGAGGAAGGAACGAGTAGCTACATCGCAATTTCAAATTGCGATGACAGAACTTTCCTGGGTTGTAACGGAGATTGGACATGCAATCACCAACCAGCCTTTCCATTCTTGTTTTTGCAACTTCCTGGCTTGCACTCGCACCGACAGTGAACGCGCAGAACCAATCCGAGCCTTCTAGGCCTTCGCCGACAACGCCTGGCCCATCGAGCCCGTCAGCCAGTATCCCCGACAATAAACTCGACGCCGCCGCAGCGGCCATGAAGAGTGTGTCGGTGGTAAAGGAGGACTATGGACGACGGATCGCTCAAGCGCCTGACAGCGAAAAATCGCGCCTCGCTAACGAAGGCGGGCAGGCCCTTACCAAGGCGGTCACCGATCAGGGCCTGTCGGTCGCGGAATACACTGAGATTCTGCAGATCGCGCAGAACAATCCGGCCGTACGCGAAAAAATTCTTCAGCGGATAAAATAAAGCGACCGGAGTAGCGCCCGACAATCGTCAGATCCAATCTCCGCTATTGGCTCTTAGCGGGTTATTCCAATCGCGCACGCTGATGTCCGCTTTTGAGGCAAAGCGGACATAGGACTATTGCAGTGCAAATGTCTGCTCATGACCCAGAGCTGACATTCGCAAGCGGATCATGTGGAGCGTGCGATCGAGGTTCTGGGTCAAACTGGCGTGATGCCCGCAAACTTTACGACCTTGCCCCACTTCTCAGTTTCGTCTGCGAGGAGCCTGCCAAAATCGGCAGGCGAACCAGGGAGCGTCGAGGCGCCAAGCTCCGTGAACCGTGCCTGCGACTTGGGATCAGCGAGAACCGCGTTCATCGCCTTGTTGACCTTGTCGATGACTTCGCCGGGCGTGCTTTTCGGCGCACCTAAACCGTACCACGCACTCGCCTCGTAGCCGGGCAAGAAATCGGCCACCGTCGGCAGGTCTGGTAGCACCGCCGACCGTGCCGCGCCGGTTACTGCTAACCCACGCAGCTTCCCCGACTTGATGTGCTCGGCGGAGGTTGGAATATTATCGAACATGACGTGTACTTGCCCGGCGATCAAATCAGTCAGCGCCGGCGCTCCGCCACGGTAGGGCACGTGGACCATGTTGATGCCCGTCAGCATCTTGAACAGTTCGCCCGACATATGGATCGTGGACCCGTTGCCGGACGACGCCATGTTGAGCTTCCCCGGATTAGCCTTGGCATACGCGATCAATTCGGGGATTGACTTGATCGGAAGCGATGGATTCACCACCACCACGTTGGGAAAACGGATGATGCCCGCGATAGGCTCGATGTCGCGGAGGAAATTGAAATTGAGTTTGTCATAAAGCGTGGCGTTAATCGCATTTGCCGGCGCGATAAGAAGGAGTGTGTAGCCGTCAGGCGCCGCACGTACGACCGCCTCGGTGGCGAGATTGGTGGCGGCGCCCGGCCGGCTTTCGATAATAACCGGCTGGCCGAGCCGCTCCGAAAGCCATTGGCCCGTCAGTCGAGCGGTAATGTCAGCCGAGCCGCCTGGGGGATAGCCGAGGATCAGTCGAAGTGGCTGAGTCGGATAGGTCTGCGCCCAAGCGACGCGTGAAAGGGCCGGGAAGGTGGCGACACCCGCTGTCAGATGCAGAAAGTGCCGGCGGGGAAGTTTCATGATGCCTGCTCCAATTAATAACTTCGCTGGCGACTCTCATAAGACGCTACACCAACACCCTTGGTTGGGTTAAGCGATCCGATGTCTCCTATTGACCCTTAGCGGACATCCCTAGCTGCGCCGCACATGTCCGCTTTCGGGGACAAAGCGGACAGTGCGAGAGCCGTGGAATTTCACGGGCTGTATGTCGGCGCTATCACAGGATCGGGCGATGCCACTGTGGCAGACCGCAGGGGCGCAAGCGGCTGCCGCTCTAACAGGGGGCTTCACGCAATGAACGAAATAATTCTGATCGCCGTCGCTGCCCACGTTGCATGCCTTGCCGCCGCCGTGATGGGGTATTTAAATGGCGTATTGATTTGAGCCGTGCACGCCCGGTCTGATTAGCGCTAGACTATTCGCACGTCAGTCTGCGTCGGGGGCGTCAATGTTTCAAATGTTGGGCGGTAGCGCGATTATCGTCGCGGTGATGATGGGTTGCTGGACAACTGTGGCCACGGCCAAGGGCTACAGGTACAGTTGCACTTATACCAAAACAGCTTCACCGGATGGGGTTTCGGATAAAAACTTCACGTTTAATTTCGCTTATGATGACGTTACGGGAAAAGGGGCGGTGCTGGGCAGCACCCAAGCGAACGCCGATGTGCACATAGGTCGCGATGCCATCTCGTTCATGGAGAAATTAGAGACGGGAGCCGTTCAAACTACTGTTATTTCATCAACGGGCGACAGCGTTCACAGCCGCCACTCAGTGGTGGGCGGTGGCAAGATGATCCCAAGTCAATCTTACGGACGATGTGAAACGCAGTAGCGGCGTTGGCGGGGGGCTTTGGCGGTCCCATGAATGCCGCTGCTGCGTTGCCTGCCTATTTGCGTTTTCATGGGACCGCTGCGCTTCGGCGTGCGCAAGCATCAGCGGTAATTTCGTCAAGCCGATTCGATGATCCGTCGTGAGGCATTGGCCTCAAGACCCACGCTGAAAATAACCACGCAATAGACCAACGACGAGCGCAGCGGTAACGAACAGCGCGACTAGAGGCAGCCAGACGAGTAACGCGCCCAAGAGGAGAACCAGCAACAGTGCCGATAGGAGACCGACAATCAGCACCAACAGAATGGTGCCGAGCGGCCCAACCTTCGCGACATAAATGCGCCCAGTATCCGTATCGATGCCCATTCGCCGTGTGACATGCGCATCATCCGGCGGAATGATTTCTGGCTCCGAACGCGGCTTGTCAGCCTCGGGATTTGGTCTTTTGTCTGTCATGCGCGTTACAGGTCACTATAAAGCGACCGTCGACGGGCACCGAGTGTTACCTTGTTCGTTAGCCCACTAGAGCAATAAACAATTTAACTAAGTGAACCAATAGCTTAGCAAAAGCAGCTGTTAGTGCGACGTCAACGACCGGCCGAAATTACGCCGCGTCAGGCGTTGTGCGCGGTGCAAATGCCCCCACGATCAACGGGTTGAGGCCTTCCGAGGTTAGATTGGCCCGCAAAGCCCTGCGATCGGGCGCCGTTCCGGCGAGACGATGCCCGAGATCGCCATCAGGTAGGGCCACTATGGTCGCGCCCGGATCGGCCCGCGAGACCAGGGCGTCGATCTGAGCTAGGCGAAAACGGTAACCGCCGACGTCGATCATGTCCGAGGGCGGTCCCGTGATGATCAGGGTTCGATCGGCTTGCCCAGGGCGGCAGGTGAACCCGGTATCGACATAGCCGTCGCCATCCGGAGCAACAGGCAAAGGCTGATCGGCCCGTAATCCCGGCACCATGCGGCCGCGCAACGCCAGGGTGCCGGCGCTTGTGCGCGCGGTTTCGAGTGCCGGCGGTACTCCGCCGACAGGGCCGAGAGGGAGGGGTGCCGGCAATCCATTGTCACCACGTCGCGCCGCAATAAACCCAATTTCGCCGAAGCTCGCCACATCGATGAGAACCAACGGCCCGTTCCAGGTCTTTGCTGCCTTGAAACGCTCGGGCGCGCGCCAGAGCGCGACGATGGTCTGTTTTGTGTCGATAAGGCCCATCTTCGCAATCGGGTGAACAGCGGGCGCTGGCAGCACGAGAGTTCCCTCGGGGACCTCTCTGCACTGTGCAGCGAAAGCCTCTACTTCAAAGCCGTGGTGCAGGTGCAGCGCGCCCCCGCACAACAGCCAAGGCATCATCGCGAGCGCGATACCCGCGAACGATGTGATCGGGATGGCCGACAGCAATGGCGCATCGGCTGCGGCCCCGGTGGCGCGAACGGTCTCAAGGCCGCCAGCGACCAACTCGAAGTGGCTGCGCGATACAGGGAAGAATCCGGCAGCATCTACATTGAAGGTGATTGCCGCGGCGCTGGTATCCCGACCAATGCGCGGCGAGACCGCCACGGCCCCGTCGGAAGAAAAAATATTGTCGAGCGATACAAGGCCATCGGACAAACCATGCCCGAAACCACAAACATGCCGGACCGAAAAGAGCTCGGCGGCGCTCTGCATAGCAATTTCGGCCTGCTCCTCAGTCCCGATGCGGGAGCAGGTCACGATAGCCTTGGCCCCAAGGCGACCAAGGGCCGATACGATCTCGGCTTTCCGCCAGAGCAGCGGCAGCGGCGCGGCGATCATGCCCGCGCGCAGCACGCCGAGAAAGGTGATGATGCTCTCTGCCGTATTCGGCAGATGCATTGCCACGATGCTGTCGGTCTGCAACCCGAGACCACGCAGTCTTGCTGCACATGCCGAAATCGCGCGATCGGCCTGCGCGAAGCTGAGTTTGCGCGGGGCACCCCAGGCAAACGCGTCACGGTTCGGTGGATCGGCAAGTGCAAGCGCATCGGGGTGGCGTACCCCGGCGCGCCGAAATAGATCGTCGAGCGTCGCGGCGGTCGTGGCCCACCGCGCGCCTTCCCCGTCGATCATGGACCAAGCCTCAAGTCTTTAAATCCTTCTGCCACCATGTCTCGGGCAAATAGCCAAACAGCGAGGTTCGCGAGGGATGCTCGATTCGCGTCCAGCGCGCCACCCATTGCACGGGCGGGAAGTAGAGCGGCACAACATAAAATCCGGAGAGCAGAACGCGATCGAGCGCACGAGTCGCTGCGACGAAATCATCTCGGCTGGTTGCCGCGAGCATGGCGGCGATCATTGCGTCGACCGCTTTCGATTTGACGCCCATATAGTTGCGGCTGCCTTGTTGATCGGCGGCGGCCGAACCCCAGTAGAATAATTGCTCGTTTCCGGGCGACAGCGATTGCTCCCACCGGTATTCCATCATGTCAAAATCGAAGGCGATCCGCCGGCGCTCGAATTGAGTGGCGTCGACGGTCCGTACTCGCGGCTCGATTCCGGCTCTCTTGAGATTGCGCGCAAAAGCTAGCGCAAGCCGCTCCTGGTCGCGCGTTGTCGTCAGGATCTCGAAGGAGAATGGGCGCCCGGTTTTGACATGGGCCAGCTGCGTGCCCTTGAGCTCATAACCGGCGCTTTTGAACAGTGCAAAAGCGCGGCCGAGGTTGGCACGATCGCGCCCTGAGCCGTCCATCACCGGCGGAGACCACGTACCTTCCATGATGTCTGCGCGCACCGCGTCGGCAAACGGATTCAGTAATTCGCGTTCTTGCGCACTGGCCGGGATGCCATGCGCGGACAAATCGCAACCGTCGAAATAGCTGGCCGTTCGCTTGTACAGATCGAAAAAATAAGTGTGATTGAGCCATTCGAAATCGAATAGTTGAAGAATGGCTTCGCGCACGCGAACATCGGAAAACATCGGTCGGCGCGTGTTGAACACCAAGCCTTGCATGCCCTTCGGAAGTCCATACGACAGATCTTCTTTGGTCACCCGCCCTTCACGTATCGCGGGAAAATCGTAAGCCATCTGCCAGCGGCCGGGATCGGTCTCGACGCGCAAATCATACAGCCCCTTCTTGAACGCTTCGAAATGCGTGTTCCCGTCGCGGTAATAGTCGTAACGAATGGTGTCGAAATTCCACAGCCCTCGATTGATCGGCAGATCGCGGCCCCAATAGTTCTTGTCGCGCTTGAAGGTGACGCTTTCCCCCGGCTTCACGGCAGTCACCGTATAAGGACCGCTGCTGAGCAGAGGATCGAAACTTGTGTCCTCGAAGGTGTCCGGGTTGATTGCGTGCTTTGCCAGGATCGGCATCAGCCCGAGGATGAGCGGAAGCTCGCGGTCGTCGGCGCCGGAGAGATCAAAGCGCACGCTGCGCGCATCCGTCGCCTCAGCTTTGACAGCCTTGACATAATATGTGCGAAAATTCGGCCGGCCTTTGTCACGCAGCAATTCCCACGAAAAAATCACGTCCGCGGGAGTGACCGGCCGGCCGTCTGAAAAACGCGCGGCCGGATTGATGGAGAAGGTCACGAAATTGCGCGCGGCGTCGGTCACCACGCCGTCAGCAAGGAGCCCATACAGCGTGAACGGCTCGTCATAGCCTCGCGCGAGCAAGCTTTCGACGATATACCCGCGCATATGCGCTGCAGGCAGTCCCTTGACGATGAATGGATTGAGGCAATCGAAGGTCCCGACGACACCCTGAACAAGCTGGCCGCCTTTGGGCGCCATCGGGTTCGCGTAGGTCGGATATTTGAAGTCCGGTCCACAGGCGGCCTCGCCATGCATCGCCAGGGCATGGGATATGGCTTGCGCGGGAGCGATGCGTCGTAGAAGTCCAGGTAGTTCATGTCCTCGAAGTCGAAGCGGACCGAGCCCTTCTCGCCGTTGATCTCGATGCGATTGCGGTTCTGGTTGCCGGTGGCGAGGCGCGTGGCCTCGAAGCTGGCGACGGCGCCCTTGGCAAAGCGCGCGAGGAACAGCACCGCGTCGTCGACGTCGCTGGTCCCCATCTGTCCGCCGCCTGCGGTGCCCCCGGC
>DAISKM010000046.1:0-12990 GCA_036820945.1 Pseudolabrys sp. | reverse complement strand
CGCCTTGACGATCTTGCCTTTCCATTTCGGATCGAGCAGATCGGCAAAACTTTTGGGAGCCTCCTCGCGTTTCACCATATCGGTGTTGTAGGCAATCACGCAAAGTGAAGAGCGAACCGTTGCATAAAACCCACCGGGGTCGCGATGTTCCGGTGAGATATGCCTGGCGACATCTTCCGGTACATAGGGCGCCAGCAGTTTTTGGCGGTTCCAAGCAAGAAACTGCGCGGCATCGCCGGTGCTCACGGCATCGGGCACATGGAGGCCGGAGGCGTATTCCTGCGCCACGCGCGCAAAAATGCGTTCGCCCCCTGCGCGCTCCACGCGCGCGCGAATGCCCGGGAATTTTTGTTCAAAGGCTTTACCGACTTTTTCTGCAAGTTGCAGATCGGCCGAGGTGTACCAGGTCAGCTGGCCCTCTTTCGTTGCGGCGGCAATCAGAGCGCGGGTAATCGTCTCCGCCGGCGGTGGCGCGGCGTGCAACGGCGAGGCGTGAACGAGCGGCAACACAGCCGCTGACTTAAGAAGAGCGCGACGCGTGTAGCGAACCGGCATAGCCTATATTGACTCTCCGTTTCAGTCCGCGAAAGCGGCCATCCAGAAACGGCGCCGGATTCTGTCTGACGAACGCAGAAGCACCCGAGCGCAGCTACAGGGCCTCCACCTGCAGGACGCCGGGCACCGCTTTGATCGCTCCCGCAATCTGAGGCGAAACCTTGAATCGGCCAGGCAGCTTGACCTCGACTTCGGTGCCACGCTTGAGAAGAAGCACAACGCTCACTTCTCCATCGCCATTGGCATGTGCCGAACGCGGCACGGGCTCGAGACGCTTCGCAACCGCTTCCAGGGGTGCGCCATCGCGCAGGAAAACCCGCAGGCCTTTCTGCAGGTTGGCAGCAGCACTATCGAGCGCATCGACGGACTGTATGCGCGCACGCACTTCATCGCCTTGCACTTCCGCCGAAAGGAAGAGCAAAACCGCATTGCCCGGCTCGAGACGATCGCGGTGTTCGGCTAACCCTTCCGAGAAAATGACTGCTTCGAAATGCCCGCTCGGATCCGAAAGGCCGATGATGCCCATCTTGCTGCCTGTGCGCGTGCGGCGCTCGATGCGCGAAACGACGGTCGCCGCAACGCGACCGGCCGTGGCGCCGGCCTTCACCGCGCGGGCAAACTCTGCCCACGGCTGCACGCGCATCTTCTTCAGCACCGCGGCATAATCGTCGAGGGGATGGCCGGACAGGAAGAAGCCAACGGCTTCATATTCGCGGCGCAGGCGCTCCGACGGCAACCAGGGTTCGACCTGCGGCAGCATGATCGGCTCGCGAGCCGCACCGCCGCCAAACAGCTCGCTCTGCCCGATCGCCGCCGTATCGTGCGCGCGCTGTGCGCGGGCCAACAGAATATCGACGGCAGCAAAAACGCGCGCACGATTTTTCTCGAAGGTTTCGAATGCGCCTGCTGCCGCAAGACTTTCGAGGACACGTTTGTTCGCCGCACGTGGATTTATACGGGTCGCGAAATCCGCGAGGTCGACGAAGGCGCCATTCTCGCGCGCCGCAATAATCGCCTCGACCGCTTGCTTGCCGACGCCTTTAAGAGCGGCAAGGGCATAGACGATCGTATTGCCATCGACCCCGAAGTCGACGCCTGAGCGATTGATCGAGGGTGGATCGACGCTGATTCCCAACCGTTCGGCTTCAGCGCGGAATTCGGCGAGTTTGTCCGTGTTGCCCATGTCGAGTGTCATGGTCGCAGCGAGGAACTCGACTGGATAATTCGCCTTCATGTAGGCGGTCTGGTAGGCAACGAGTGCGTAGGCAGCCGCGTGGCTCTTATTGAAACCATATTCGGCAAACCGTTCGAGCAAGTCGAAGATGGCGTCAGCCTGATAGCGGTCGACCCCGCGCTCGACTGCGCCCGAGACGAAGCGCTCGCGCTGCGCCTGCATTTCCTTCCTGATCTTTTTCCCCATGGCGCGGCGGAGCAGATCGGCTTCTCCGAGCGTGAACCCGGCGAGAATCTGCGCCGCCTGCATTACCTGCTCTTGGTAGATGATGACGCCGAAGGTCTCGCGCAGGATCGGCTCGAGTTTCGGATGTATGTAGTCCGGTTGCTCCACCCCGTGCTTGCGCGCGCAGTAGGTCGGGATGTTCGCCATCGGGCCAGGGCGATAGAGCGCAACCAGCGCGATGATGTCCTCGAAGCGGTCAGGCCGCATATCAAGCAGCGCCCGCCTCATGCCCGCGCTTTCCAGTTGGAAGATCCCGACGGCTTCGGCGCGGGCCAGTAGGTCGTAGGTGTTCTTGTCGTCGAGCGGAATCGCGGCAAGATCGATGTCGATGTCCCGCCTTTTCACCAGTGCGACGGCGGTCTGCAGCACCGTCAGGGTCTTCAGGCCCAGGAAATCGAATTTCACAAGACCGGCCTGCTCCACCCATTTCATATTGAACTGAGTGACCGGCATATCCGACTTCGGATCGCGATAGAGAGGCACCAGTTCGGACAGTGGCCGGTCGCCGATCACGATGCCGGCTGCATGAGTTGAAGCGTGGCGATTGAGGCCTTCGAGCTTCTGCGCAATGTCAAAGGCCCGCTTGACGACCGCATCGCCATCGCGTTCGGCCTGAAGGCGAGGTTCTCCTTCAATCGCCTGCTTGAGCGACACCGGCGCAGCCGGATTCTGCGGCACCAGCTTGCAAAGCTTGTCGACCTGCCCGTAAGGCATCTGCAGCACGCGGCCTACGTCTCGTAGCACGCCGCGTGCCTGCAGCGTGCCAAAGGTGATGATCTGCGCGACCTGATCGCGGCCGTAACGCTCCTGCACGTAACGGATCACTTCATCGCGGCGATCCTGGCAGAAGTCGATATCGAAGTCGGGCATCGACACGCGCTCGGGATTCAGGAAGCGCTCAAACAGCAGCTCGAAACGGATCGGATCGAGGTCAGTGATGGTCAATGCGTATGAAACGAGCGAGCCCGCGCCCGAGCCGCGGCCGGGTCCGACCGGTATGCCTTGCTTCTTCGCCCATTGGATGAAGTCGGAAACGATCAGGAAATAACCGGGATACTTCATCCCGGCAATCACGCCGAGCTCGAAATTCAGCCGTTCTCGATACTCATCGACCGTATGGCCCGGCGCGTCACCGGCGGTTTCGAGGCGACGCTGCAGCCCCTCCTCCGCGCGCCTGCGCAGCTCGCTTGCTTCATCGAGCGTTTTTCCGTTATCGCCGGTCGAAAACCGCGGGAGAATGGGTTGGTGCGTGCGTGGGCGAAACGCGCAGCGGCGCGCGACTTCGACGCTATTGCTAAGCGCCTCCGGAAGATCGCGGAACAGCTCGGCCATCTCGGCGCGGCACTTGAAGCGGTGCTCGGGCGTCAGCTGGCGGCGGTCACTTTCGGCAAGCAGCCTTCCCTCAGCAATGCAGATAAGCGCGTCGTGCGCCTCGTAATCCTGCGCGGTCGCAAAGAAGGGCTCGTTGGTGGCGACCAGGGGCAGGCCTTTGTCGTACGCGAGGTCGATCAGCACGGGCTCGCAGCGGCGCTCTGCCGGTGTTCCGTGTCGCTGCAGTTCCACATAGAGCCGGTCGCCGAATAGCGTGAGCAGCGCCGCAAGCCGATCTGTTGCGAGATGACTCTGGCCGGCGGCAATTGCGCTATCGAGCGGGCCACCTGGACCACCTGTGAGCGCAATGATGTCCGACGTTTGATCTTCCAGCCATTCCAGTTTCAACCGCGGTGGTTCGTTCGCCGGCGTGTCGAGAAACGCACGCGAATTAAGGCGCATGAGGCTGCGATAACCCTCCGAACGCGTTGCGAGCAATACGATGCGGCTGCGTTCGGGCGGCGCATTTCCGTTACGAGGACCGTGGTCGGCGTCACCGAAGTCCACGGCCAGTGCACAGCCAATGATCGGCTGGATGCCGTAACCCGCAAGCTTTTCGGAAAATTCCAGAGCGCCGAACATGTTGTCGGGGTCTGTCAGCGCAAGTGCCGGCTGATGGTCGGACTTGGCAAGTTCCGCGAGGCGCGCAATCGTGAGCGCACCTTCCAGCAGCGAAAAAGACGAGTGCACGTGTAAGTGCACGAAATCGAGGCCAGCCATCGGTGATTCCCTGTCGATTCCAGAGTGGGGACGACGTCCCGCTCTGTCCATCACCAGGCGAGCGCTAGGCCAAGCTATGCCCGCTTTTCTCGGGAGCGGCCCCTGTCATGGCCGGGTTTGTCCGGCCACCCACTCCTCAATGCGGGGACGACATCAGGGCGTGGATGCCCGGCACAAGGTTTGGTCGGGCCGCCCGAGAGCCGGTCCCGAATGCAGGGATGACGGGGACATAGGGGCCGCATGGGGTCTCACAAATTCCCCAGGACCTGCGTCCAGATGGCGATCATTCCGATGAATAGGGCCAGCGATGCGAGCGCCGCAGCTTCTTGAGCAATGAGTTTGAACATTTTTCTCTCCCGGAACAGAAAGAGAACATAGTTCAGCATTTGTTCTAGAGTCAAGCACCCATATTGCCGAGGCAGAAACCATTAGACTTTCAAAGGCTTATAATGGCCAGATCTAGGCCGTCTCCACGATCTTGCCCTCGCGCAAAGTCACGCGGCGGTCCATGCGGGCCGCGAGGTCCATGTTGTGCGTGGCAATGATGGCGGCCAACCCGGAGGCTTTCACGAGTTGAGACAAAGCGCGGAAGACGTGCTCAGCGGTGTGAAGGTCGAGGTTGCCGGTTGGCTCGTCCGCCAAAAGGATGCGCGGCGCATTTGCGACCGCGCGCGCAATCGCAACCCTCTGCTGTTCCCCTCCCGACAGCTCTGACGGCCGGTGGTTGAGCCGGGCGCCAAGACCGAGATAGTCAAGCAATTCGGTCGCCCGGCTTTTAGCCTCGGACCGCCCCAGTCCTCGGATCATTTGCGGCAGCACCACATTTTCGAGCGCGGAAAATTCCGGCAGGAGATGATGAGACTGGTAAACAAAGCCGATCTCATTCCGCCGGATACGGGTGCGCTGATTATCGGCCAAAATCGAAGTCGACTGTCCGTCGATGTAAACGTCGCCGCGATCGGGATGCTCAAGCAACCCGGCAATGTGGAGCAATGTCGACTTCCCGGCGCCTGAGGGCGCGACCAACGCGACCGACTGCCCGCCCCAAAGGGCTAGGTCGATGCCATTGAGCACGCGCAGGGTTTCATCGCCCTGTCGGTATTGCCGTTCGATGTCGTGCAGCAAAAGGACAGGAATGTCCTCTTTTTGGCGCGGTTGCGGTTGCTCGTGCTCAACCATTTCCATCCTGACGGCGGTAGACGTCTTATTCATAGCGCAACGCCTCCACCGGATCGAGGCGCGCCGCCCGCCAAGAAGGGTAGAGTGTGGCGAGCAGCGAAAGCACAAGTGCCATGATCACGACCGCTGTCGTTTCACCTGAATCCATGTCAGCCGGAAGACGCGACAGGAAGTAGAGCTCGGGCGAAAACAGCTCCGTATTCGTGAGCCAGGAGAGGAATTGCCTGATGCTCTCGATGTTGAGACAGACGACCACGCCGAGCATGAAGCCCACGATGGTCCCGACCACGCCAATGGAAGCTCCGGTGATCAGGAACACGCGCATGATTGCACCTTGGGTCGCACCCATTGTGCGCAGGATAGCAATGTCTTGACCCTTATCCTTGACCAGCATGATCAACCCGGAAACGATGTTGAGCGCGGCGACCAGCACGATCAGCGTCAGAATAAGGAACATGACGTTCCGCTCGACCTGCAGAGCATTGAAGAACGTCGCATTGCGCTGTCGCCAATCGATCATGAAGATCGGCCGCTGCGCTGCGTCCTGCACGATCTTACGGTACCGATCGACCCGGTCAGGATTATCGGTATACACCTCGATCGCGGTGACATCGCCGGAACGGTTGAAATAAGCCTGCGCCTCCTTAAGCGGCATGAAGACCATGGCATTGTCGTATTCGGACATGCCGATCTCGAAGACGGCCGCAATCTTGTAAGCTTTGATGCGCGGGGTCGTCCCCATCGGCGTGACGGCGCCGCGCGGTGCGACGAGTGTGATATTGTCGCCTGAACGCAGCGAAAGCTGGTCGGCGAGCCTGCGCCCGATTGCGACTCCCTGCTCTTCGTCAAAACCTTTCAGCGACCCCTGCTTGATATTGTTGGCGACGGACGGAAGCTTTTCCAGGTCCATCAGGCGAATGCCGCGGATCAACACGCCGCTGGCATTGAACGGAGACGACGCGAGCGCCTGACCCTCGACAATCGGTGCAGCGAGCCGAATTCCCTGCACGCCGGCGACGCGCGACGCCACCTCCTCCCAATCAGTCAAAGGCTTTTCCAGCGGCTGGATCAACAGATGCCCGTTTAGGCCAAGGATCTTGTCGAGCAGCTCTTTCCGGAATCCATTCATCACCGCCATGACGATGATCAGTGTCGCCACCCCGAGCATGATGCCCAGGAACGAGAACCCGGCGATCACCGAGATGAATCCTTCCTTGCGCCGCGCTCGCAGATAGCGCAGCGACAGCATCCACTCGAACGGGGAGAAGGCCCGCGTCCCCTGGGGCTCAGTCATTGACGATGTTTTCCTGCGCCCGACCTTTCACACAAATCTTGGCGGATTCGTGCCAAGGGTGCGAGAGCAAAGCCATTGGCAACACACAGGATTATTGCTTGCGGCGCGACCTGACATCCACAATACGCCGGTGCCGGGTCCGGAGCCCGCTCCGTCCTGGTGGTGGCAATTACTTTGACAACAAATCAAGCGCTGCCGCAGGACTCATGGTCTCTCGGCTGCCATCAGCGCGTTTTTTGACCTCAACCTTGCCCTCCGCAAGACCGCGTGGGCCAACCAGGACCTGATAGGGAACCCCAATCAGGTCAGCGGTCGCAAATTTGGCGCCGGGCCGCTCATCGAGGTCGTGATAGAGCACCTCGATCTCCTTCCCGGTGAGGTCACGATAGAGCTGCTCGCAGGCGGCATCGGTATCGGCCGCGCCTTGCTTCAGGTTGAGGATCGCGACCTTGAAAGGCGCTACCGGTTCCGGCCAGATGATACCGGCCTCGTCATGCGATGCCTCGATGATCGCCGCAACGAGTCGGCTGGGCCCAATGCCATAAGAACCCATATGAACCGGCACTTCCTTGCCGTCAGGCGTCGCCACCACGGCCTTCATGGGCTCTGAATATTTGGTCCCGAAATAAAAGATGTGACCGACCTCGATCCCCCGAGCCGACACCTGCCTGTCGGCGGGCACTTTGCCGAACGCCGCAGCATCATGCATTTCCGATGTCGCCGCATATTGGGAGGTCCATTTATCGACGATCTTCTGCAGTCCCGCGACGTCGTCGAAATTGACGTTCGCGGGCGGGATCGGCATGTCGAGATAGTCTCTATGGCAAAAGACTTCTGACTCGCCGGTCTGAGCAAGAATGATGAACTCGTGGGAGAGATTTCCTCCAATGGGACCCGACTCCGCCCGCATCGGAATCGATTTCAGTCCCAGGCGAGCAAAAGTCCGCAAATAGGCGACGAACATTTTGTTGTAGGAGTGCGTTGCGCCAGCCTGATCGAGATCGAACGAATATGCATCCTTCATCAGGAATTCGCGGCCGCGCATCAGCCCAAAGCGGGGGCGGACCTCATCACGGAACTTCCATTGAATGTGATAGAGATTGAGCGGGACATCCTTGTAGGAACGCACATAGGCACGGAAAATTTCAGTGATCATTTCTTCGTTGGTTGGCCCATAAAGCATGTCACGTTCGTGCCGATCCTTTATGCGCAGCATTTCCTTGCCATACGCGTCGTAGCGTCCGCTCTCACGCCAGAGGTCCGCCGACTGAACCGTGGGCATTAACAACTCGATGGCGCCCGACCGATCCTGCTCCTCGCGGACGATCTGGCAAATTTTCTGCAATACGCGGAAGCCGAGGGGCAGGAAGGCGTAGATGCCGGCCGCCTCCTGGCGCATCATGCCTGCGCGCAGCATCAGTCGATGCGAGACAATCTCAGCCTCTTTTGGCGTTTCGCGCAGAGTCGGCAGGAAATAACGGGATAGGCGCATGGAGTTCGTGAAAAATCCCCGGGGTGAAGGCTCAGAGAAAGCGGATCGGCTGCCAAAACACAAGGGCCGCGCCGCTTTTTCGGGAATTATCGGTGGTTGCGGCAGCTATATCCATGCTACGCTGTGGACCCGCAGGGGCGAGGGATTTATGCGAGCGGGTATCCGACGGGTTCTCGTCACGGTCGCGAGTTTTGCGCTCGTCGTGCACACGGCTTTGTGGGGTATTGCGCCGACGCACGCGGGCTCCCGGGTCGATCCATTTGCGGTCATCTGTCACAGCGGAACGACGGCACCCAGCCCTGCCCCTAACGACAGCCTTCCGACACCGGCGCAGCCTTGCGATCATTGCAATCTGTGCAGCGTCGCCGCCCCGCTAATCCCGCCTGATACGACTCTTGTCGCAGATTTCGGACCGACAAGAACGTTGCAGGTCTTGTATCCAGCGAATATCGCTTGCAAAGGCGATGTCATCGCCGACTCCAGGTCTGCTCGCGGTCCTCCTGCTTTCGCCTGACGTAACTGCCGCCGCATACGGCGGCTCGCCTTTCCGTCATCGCGATAGGAGTCTCCCATGTTCAAGAATTCATGGCCGTTGGCCATGCTCGTCGTCACTCTGGCGGCACCCGCAACGAATACACGCGCTCACGAGATCGTTGGCAACCGTTTTTTCCCGGCGACGCTTGCTATTGACGACCCCGGCGTCAATGACGAATTGGCGCTGCCAACCATCTCGATGTCAAAAACCGGCGACAATCCGTCTTTCAAGCAGCTCGATGTCTCGGCCGAGTATGCCAAGCGTATCACCGAGGACTTCGCAATCTCCGTTGCGCCGACCTGGTCGCGGCTCTATGCGCCTGGTGGCCTGACCATGAATGGCGCGCGCGGTTTCCAGAACCTGGAGACGCTCTTTAAGTACCGGCTGTTCAAGAATGCCGAGCATGAGTTTGTGCTGTCGGCAGGTCTTGAAATTGAATGGGGTCGAACCGGCGCCCAAGGCGTGGGCGCCGAGTCCTTCAATGTCTATACGCCGGCTCTGTTCTTCGGCAAAGGATTCGGCGACCTCCCCCCCAGCCTTAATTGGGCGCGGCCCTTCGCAATCACCGGCCAAATTGGCTACTCAATTCCGGGCGCGTCAAAAACAATCACGACGAGCGTCAACTCGGACACCGGCGAGCAGGAAATCGAGACGGAGTTCAACGCTCGTGTGCTTAACTGGGGCGGCACGCTCCAATACAGCATGCCCTACCTAAAATCCGTGGTGGTGGATCTCGGATTACCCGACTTCATCAACCGGCTGATCCCGATCGTTGAAGCTTCATTCCAGACGCCGGTATCGAACACGTCGACGTCCGGGACCGTGACGACCGGCACCATCAATCCCGGCATCATCTTTGTCGGGAAGACATATCAAGTGGCGATTGAGGCGGTGATCCCAGTGAACCGGCAGAGCGGGAGCAGCGTCGGCATCATCGGGCAGCTTCATTTCTATCTCGACGATATTTTCCCGAATACAATCGGGCGACCGATTTTCGCCAATAACATCAACACAGGGAGGCCCATGTTCGGGCGCTAGTCATGCCCAGGATCGTCACCACCATCTTCTTTGTACTGGCTTCGGCGGGTTACGCTTTCGCGCACGCTCATCTTGATCGGGCGAGCCCCGCCGTCGGCAGCACGGTCAGCGCTGCGCCAAAAGAGGTTGTGCTCTGGTTCACCAACCAGCTCGAGCCGGCCTTCAGCGCTATCGAGGTGCGTAATGAGAAAGGCGCCCCGATGCAGGCGGGAAAGGCAAGCGTCGACCGGCGTGACCGCACGCAGCTGCGCGTGCCGCTCAAGGCCTTGTCACCCGGCACATACAAGGTGATATGGCGCGTTCTGTCGGTGGATACGCACCGAACGCAGGGAGATTTCAGCTTTCGCGTAGGTCCATAGAACGAGCTGAGGCAATCGCCGATGGCCGATCCGCTGATTTTCGTTCGCGGCGCGCATTTTGCCGCGACGTTGGCGGCGTGCGGTACGGTGAGTTTCGTTGCACTCGTGACACCGTCCGTTTCAAAAACGCCGGCTGGTTTCTTGCCATTGCGAGACCGGCTGAATGTGCTGATTTGGCTGGCGCTTGCCATTGCGATCCTATCGGGCGCGGCCTGGCTGGTGCTGCTGGCAGTCGACATCACTGGCGTCACGATCGCCGAGGTGTGCTTGCAAGGTGGAGCCTGGCCGGTGCTCTTCGATACGCGGTTCGGATTGGTGTTCTGCGCACGGCTGACGCTCGCCGTAGTGCTGGCTCTACTGATTGCCTGGCCGGCAATGAGGATGCTTCAGCTTGTGGTGGCAGGCGCGCTAGTTGCCCTGCTCGCATGGGTCGGTCATGCCGGAGCGACGCCGGGAATTGCTGGCGACATCCATCTTGTCTCGGACATGGCGCATTTGCTTGCAGCCGGACTATGGCTCGGCGCCTTGCCAGCGTTTGTCCTTGTTCTGACAACCGCGCGCCGCGAACCTGACTGGGATGACTTTCTCCTGCGCACGACACAGCGGTTCTCCGTTGTCGGAATGGTCAGCGTCGCGACTTTGCTGGCAAGCGGCCTGATCAACAGCTGGAATTTGCTCGGCGGCCCGCGCGATCTCGTCACAACGGATTACGGTCGGTTGGTCGCACTCAAAATAGGCCTGTTCATCGCAATGATCTCTGTTGCCGCAGTGAACAAATTCTACCTGACGCCGCGGTTGCCGAAACCCTCCGCCTTGCGCGCGCTCCGACGCAACAGCTTCGCGGAAATTGCGCTTGGCCTATGCGTGCTTTTTTTCGTCGGGGCACTGGGTACGATCCCGCCGACTGCACATAGGCATGCGGTCCCTGAAGCCATTTCACCGGGTGCCGCATTCGTCCACATCCACGGCACCGAGGCGATGGTGGACGTCATGATTAATCCCGGCCGGTCCGGACTATCCGAGGCCACGATTCGCGTTATGGGGGAGGACCTTTCTCGCTTCCCGGCCAAGGATGTGCGGCTTTCGCTTGAGCCGCCGCTGTCGCGTGGTCCAACCCTCGAGCGGGGTGCCGTCGAGCAGGCCGATGGCGCCTGGCGGGTCAAAGATATTGCGCTTTCAGAACCCGGAATCTGGACCGTGCGGGTAAAGGTTACCTCTGAACCGGGGGAAGCCATCCTGCTCGACGCCCCGATAGTGATTGAGCCCTGAATCACGAAATTTTGCTGACAGGCTTCCAACGATCGGCTAGCGTCCTGCGCAATCCGTACGAGCGGAACCTGGACGCAAGACCGGTTCCAAACCTGCGGTCCAAGTCTTGGGAGAGAAAGCAAGTCCTGGCGCGAGGAAACGCGGCCGTCCCGAAAAAATACCACCGCTAACGAATTTCGGGGGAAGGACTAATACAATCCGAGAGCAGGGTTCTCGCCCTGCTCTCTTTTTTTTGGAGTTTTGTTCATCGACGCGGGCCGGATATGGCCATGAGGACGTCGTAGGGAATCAGGCCCTGCGTATAGATCACGGAGAGAATCGCGAAAATCACAGTGGCCACGAGTGTGGTCCAGCCCAGCTTGCTCCATACGCGGTGAATCGCCGGCGCGCCAGGATCGGTGCCCGGCGAAACCTCACCGCTTTCCTCCTGATTGCGCACCCCCCAGGGCAGCACCGCAAACAGTGTGACCCACCAGATCAGGAAGTAAATCGCGACGGCCGTGGTCTTGCTCATCGTATGACCAACCGTTTGCACCTTCAGTTACGGCCTGCGAACGCTGCGCTGTCTTAAGCCTGTTCAAGTTCGACCAGCGTGCCGCAGAAATCCTTGGGATGCAGAAAGAGAACCGGCTTTCCGTGTGCGCCGATCTTTGGCTCGCCGTCGCCAAGGACGCGGGCTCCTTGAGATTTGAGCAGGTCTCGGGCGGCACGAATGTCCGACACTTCATAGCATAGGTGATGGATTCCACCGTCCGGATTGCGCTCGAGGAATTTTTCGATTGGGGAGTCGGCGCCTAACGGCTCGAGAAGCTCGATCTTGGTGTTCGGCAAGGTGATGAAAACCGTAGACACGCCATGGTCGGGCTGCGCCACCTTGTCCGAAACATTGGCGCCCAAGGTCTCACGATAAACCTTCGAGGCTCTACCAATGTCTCGAACGGCGATGGCAACGTGATTAAGGCGACCAATCATGATTGTTTTGGCTCCACGCTCATCATACCGGCAAGACATGCACATGACACATCGGTTTCTTGCCCCAGCGCTCGGCAACTGCGGCCCGGACCGCACGACGAAGTGCCTCTGCTATCGCATCGGGATCGCGCCTGAGGCCTCGTGGCAAAGAGTCGAATGTCTGCATTAGCGCATCGTGCACAGCCTCGTGCATGGAACGGCCCTCGCGGTCGCGCTCCGGAATGCCGATCAGATCAAGCGATGGACCCTCGGCCATGTCGCCCCTCTCGGTGATGGAAAGGGCCACGGATATCGCACCGGCAAAGCTGAGCCGCCTGCGCTCGGAGATGGTGCGGGCGTCGGCTTCGACCAAAAGCGCGCCATCCTTGTAGATGCGGCCGGCCGGCACTTCGTCAATGATGCGTACCTGAGGCGAGAGCTGCACCAGGTCGCCATTGCGGCACTGAACGACATCGCGCACGCCGCAGCGTCGCGCGAGCGCGGCATGCTCGTGCAGATGAAGCGCCTCGCCGTGAACGGGGATAAGGATTTCCGGTTTCACCCAGCCAATCAGGTCTTCAAGCTCGGCGCGCCGTGGATGGCCCGAGACGTGGACCAGATGGGTCCGGTCAGTGATCACTTCGATCCCCTGCTCGATCAGCAGATTGATCACGCGCCCGACGGCCTTTTCGTTTCCGGGAATGGTTCGGGCCGAGTAGATGACCCTGTCGCCTGCAGCAAAGGTCACCTCGGGGTGCTGTTCTTCGG
>DAISKM010000045.1:6738-12992 GCA_036820945.1 Pseudolabrys sp. | reverse complement strand
CGCCGCAAACAGTCCTAGCGCGGCGCACACGGCGAGCGCTGCCGGACCTGCTGCGGTGGAAGAAATGTTGCTGGCCCCTTTCTTGAAATCAATATGGCGTCTCTTGCGGTTCGGTATTACAGAAGGTGGATATTCGCTCAACAAAAGTTGGAGCGCTTTTTTTCCGGCCCGATTAGCTTCCCTGATCGTCTCAAAATAATTCTGCGAATATTCGATTGGACTGGTTCGACCGGCCCTGTAAATCTCCCACCGCCATGGCTTCGGCGGTTTTGCCCGGTTTTTCACGACAACGGAAAAGTCCTCATACCCCAACATAGAAATCATAATACTGCAGAAATGTCGGCTGCGGTGGAAAAACTGCGACAAACTCATCGCAGCGAACGTCGGCTTTTGAGGGATAAGCGGACATGGCATGGCGACATCGCAATGTCCGCTTTTGGCCAAGGCCTTTCGCATCGAAGATATGTCGATGCCGGTCGTTAGCGTAGGCCGCGATCTCCCCGTCCCAGCCTATGCTTCGGTCACGCATTGAGCGTGATCTTAAGAGAGCCCGGCTCGCCCCAGCTGGGCTCTTACTTTGCCTTCTGGTGCGTATTCAAACTGTCGACCCCTCGGCATTTGAAATGCCAGATGCCCCCGGCAAGCGAAGCCGGGGGTTTTTTATTTTCGAGGGAGATTTGCAGGATGTCCGCTATTGGCCCAAAGCGGACATTCATAGCTGCATCGCACATGTCTGCTTTTGGGGGTAAAGCGGACATTGCCCTATTGCAATGCAAGTGTCCGCTTGTGACCCAAAGCGGACAAATCAATCACGCTCGCGAACGCCGCTGCAACAGAAGGATGTGATGCTCGCGCTCAATCTCGGCCGCACGCTGGGCAGTCCCGTGGCGCTCGCTGCCAATGAAATGATGAATGCTTGTCGCGGGCTTTGGGATCGACGACAATGATTTTGTCGTCGCACATCGGTTCTATCGCGGTTTAGGAGGACAATCATGACTTCAGGAGAAAAGATCGGCGCCGCGCTGGCCAGGGCCGTGAAGAGCGCTGCCGCCGAATGGAAAAAAGGCGAGCAAGCGCCAGTTATGTACCGCACAAACCTGCGCGATGTACCGAAGGTTGATGGCCTCAAGCGCGATGACGGCTGGGTCGATATGCAGGTGCAATTTCTGATCGACAAGAAATCTACCGGTGCCAATCACTTGGTTGGCTGGACCGTGCTCAAGCCTGGTGCGCGGCATGTAAACCATCGCCACCACAATTGCGACGAGTTTTTCATCGTGCTCAAGGGCAAGGGCATGATCTACACCGATCATGGCGACAAGCCGTCGAGCGAAGGCGACGTGGTCTATTCGCCACGCGGCTGCTGGCACGGCTTCAACAACACGTCGACCGAAGACGTTGTGCTGGTCTGGGGCTGGATGGGCGCCGGCTCGATCGAGGATTCCGGCTACGAAGTGCATCCGGAGGGCCACCAGTGACATTCGCGCTGAGTGATCTTAATGCAGGGTCTTGTCGTGCTCAGTGTCCACCCGGATTTGGCGAGAAATATTTAAGCTTGTCCGGCTTGCCTTCCCATTCTTTTGAATCTGCGGGAGGGTCGCGCTTGACCGTTATATTAGGCCAAGTTTTTGCATAGTCAGCGTTGAGCTTGAGCCACTTCTCGGCCCCGGCCTCGGTGTCGGGCTTGATCGCCTCCACCGGACATTCCGGCTCACACACTCCGCAATCGATGCATTCCTCGGGATGAATGACGAGCATATTTTCGCCCTCGTAGAAACAATCAACGGGGCACACCTCCACGCAATCCATTAGCTTGCACTTGATGCAGCTTTCATTGACGATGTAGGTCAAATGTTATCCTCCTTCTGGGGAAGCTTATCGCAATCCGCATCGGAAAGAATGAAGATTTATGCGCAGCGGCCAATGTCTGCTTTTGGCCCTTAGCGGACATGCACGCGTGCACCACACATGTCCGCTTTCGGGAGTAAAGCGGACATACTTTTTGCGGCGCACATGTCTGCTTTTGACCCAAAGCGGACATTCAGATTGACAGATTATGGAACCCCGGCGGTCAACTCGTGACAACCGCAAGTGCCCGCCAATGGCGCGCGTTAGCTGACGGCAACTTATTGCGGCGGGATACCCGCGATCTTCACAACATCGCGCCACATGGGCAGTTCACGCGCAAATCTGGCCTTCAATTCGTCGGGTCCGCTTGCCGTGACTTCGAGGCCCACCGCGCGCAATTTGTCGCGGACGTCAGACTTCTGGAGGATCGTGCGGACCGCACGGCTTAACCGCTCGACAACGTCGGCAGGCGTTTGGGTCGGCAGGAGCATCAAGGTGTAGGTGTCGAGCACGAAGCCAGGATAGCCTGCCTCGACCATGGTTGGCACGTTCGGCAGATCGAACCAGCGCTTCTCGCCGGTGACGGCAAGTCCGGTCAGCGTGCCGGCGATGATATGCGGATGCGCACCGGGTAGGGCGGCCGACACCATATCGACCTGGCCGCCGAGCAACGCCTGATTGGCAGGTCCTGCCCCGTTGAAGGGGACGTGTGTCATTTCAAGGCCTGCACGGTTCTTAAAAAATTCGCCGGCTAGATGTGACGGCGTGGCAAAGCCCGCACTACCGTAGTTGACCGCTCCCTTTTTCTCTTTCGCGAACGCAACAAACTCCGCGACGGTCTTGATGCCGCTCTTCGGATGCACCGTATACGCCGTCGGCGAGCCCGCCATGTCAACCAGCGGGATGAAGTCTTTTTCGAGATCGTACGGCACGCTCTTGTAGAGCAGCGGATTGATCATGATCGTGTTGGAGGTGATCAACACCGTGTAGCCGTCCGGCTCGGCGCGTGCGACTTGGCCGACGCCGATGCTGCCGGCTGCGCCTGGTTTATTCTCGATGAAGAAGTTCGCTTTTAGCTCTTCAGCAAGCAGCGGCTGCAACAGACGTGCGATCACGTCGACCGGACCGCCTGGCGCAAACGGCACGACGAGCTTCACCGGCCGATCCGGCCACGCTGCATATGCGTGCGTAACAAGGAAAGGAGCAGCCCCGGCGAAAGCGGCGGAGGTGTGAAGGAAACGACGACGGCTCAGAGCGGGGGTGCGCTTGTTCATCGGACGGACCTTCTTGATGGATTGAGGCGAAAAATTTCGGCGCCTTCTCCATATCTGCGACGTTCTGATTGATCGTCTCTCGAGATTGTATGTAAGCTAACGATCATGCCGAGGCGAAGTCAATTCGGGTCAGCGCTGTCATGAAGCCGCCGCCGTTTGATTATGTGCGTGCGGGCAGCGTCGAAGAGGCGATCGTCCTTCTGGCCGAGCGTGGCGATGAGGCCAAAATCATAGCGGGCGGGCAGAGCCTGATGCCGATGCTCGCCTTCCGCATGGCGGCTCCCAAGTTGCTGGTGGACATAGGTCCAATCGCGACGCTTCGGCGCATCAGCGTCGATGATCGCGGCGTGACGCTCGGCGCCCTCGTGCGCTGGTGCGATATTGAGCGGCATGCAGAGCTCTCGCATGCCCATCCTTTGTTGGTGGAAGCGATCAAGCATGTGGCGCACTACCAAATCCGCAATCGTGGAACGGTCGGTGGCAGCCTTGCGCACGCCGACCCCGCGGCTGAATTTCCCGGGATTGCTGTCGCTTGCGAAGCGGAGATCGAGATTGCCGGCTCGAACGGCCCACGCACCATCATGGCTAACGAGTTCTTTCTTGACAGCCTAACCACCGCGCTGGCGCCGGACGAGTTGATAGTCTCCGTGCGTTTGCCACCTTGGAAACTTGGGCGGCGCTGGGCATTCGTTGAGTTTGCCAGACGTCGTGGGGACTTCGCACTCGCAGGTGTAGCGCTGTTCTACGATCTCGACCAAGGCCGTGCGGTTGAGCCTCATATCGCCGCGATCGCTGTCGGCGCGACGCCGGTCCGGCTGGCCCTGGTCGAGCAGACTCTCGCCGGCAAGGCCGTCGACCTCACCACGATCCGCGAGGCAGTTGCGGCAGCAACCGCAAGCATTGATCCGCCGGGCGATATCCACGCCCCCGGCGATTACCGACGGGCTTTGCTTGGCGTTCTGCTCGAGCGCGCTTTGGCCCAGGCAGCTGGCCTAAAACTAGCAGAGTCGGCGTGATGGCGACCCGGACCACTCGTTTCACTGTCAACGGCAAGCAAGTTCAAGTCGACGTCGAACCGCGCACCAGCCTGGCCGATGCGCTCCGTCGCAATCTTAAGCTCACCGGGACACATATCGGCTGTGAGCACGGTGCGTGCGGGACGTGCACCATCATCGTCGATGGCGCGGCGATCCGCTCATGTCTGATGCTGGCCGCGCAAGCCGATGGCACGCAAATCACCACGGTCGAAGGTTTGCCGCGCGGCCGCGGCGAAGCGCTTGGCCCGCTTGCCGCAAGCTTCAGGAAGCATCACGCGCTGCAATGCGGTTTCTGCACGGCGGGCATTTTGACCACGGCGCATGCACTGCTGAGCGAAGAGCCTGACGCTGATGCAGATCGCATCCGGGAAGTGCTGTCCGGCAATTTGTGCCGCTGCACCGGCTACGTCTCGATCATCGACGCCGTGCTCGATGCGCGCCCGGCTTATCAAACCCAGAAGGCCGCGGAATGACCATTGTCCCAAATACTTTGATCGGCCAGGGGCTCGAACGCACGGAGGATCTGCGCTTTCTAACCGGCACCGGAACGTTCGTTGATGACTACGAGCCCGCCGGGACCTTGCACGCAGCGGTCCTGCGTAGCTCGGTTGCGCATGGCCGGATCATTGAGCTGAACAAGGACGCCGCACTCAAAATTCCCGGCGTGCATGCAGTGTTGGCCGCCTCGGATATTGGCACTGACATTCCGACCATTCCGTTGCGTTTGGCGCCGTTGTCCGGCTTCGAGAAATATCTCCAGCCGGTCATCGCACACGGCAAGGTGCGTTACGTCGGTGAGCCGGTCGCCATCGTCTTGGCAGACAGTCGCGGCCTCGCCGAAGACGCCTTGGAGGTGCTCGATCTGACAATCCAGCCGCTCGAGGCCGTTCCGGATTGGACCGCCGCGGAAAGGGACGCGGCCATTCTATTCGAACAAAACGGCACCAATGTCGCCACCCGCTATAAAGCCAACATCGGCGATGTCGACGCTCAGTTCCGAGCCGCCGACTACACGCGAAAGGAGAAATTCCGCACGCATCGTCATACGGCGTTGCCGATGGAGACGCGCGGGGTAGTCGCCGAATGGGATGCTGCGGCGGGACACCTAAAGGTCAGTGGCGCGACCAAGGTGAATTTCTTCAATCGCCGTGCGCTGGCAAAGATGCTGGACTTGCCGGAAAGCGCCATCGACCTGCTTGAGCTCGATGTCGGCGGCGGTTTTGGTGTGCGCGGCGAATTCTACCCCGAAGATTTCCTCATCCCGTTCGCGGCTCGCAAAGTCGGCCGCCCGGTGAAATGGATCGAGGATCGCCGCGAGCACCTGCTCGCCATTAACCACTCACGCGAGATCGACTGCGAGCTTGAGATCGCTTGCCGGCGCGACGGCACCATGATGGCGCTACGCGGCAAGATTCACGGGGATATGGGAGCCTATATCCGCACTAATGGTGGCGTCGTGCCGGCCAAGGCCGCGCAATTTCTGCACGGTCCCTATCGTCTACCAGCGATCGAAGTTGAGGTCGCGGCATACATGACGACCAAGACCCCGGTCGGCACCTATCGCGCGCCGGGCCGTTTTGAAGCTAATTTCTTCCGCGAGCGCCTCATGGACATGGCGGCGCGCGATCTCGGCGTCGATCCGGTGACGTTCCGGCGAAAGAACCTGATCACCGAAGCCGAACTTCCTTATTCGATCGGCCAGCTTGTGCCGTACGAAACGGAGACGCAGTACGACAGCGGCGATTATGTCGGCGCTTTTGAGCGCTGCCTTGCCGAATTTGGCTACGAAGAAAAGGAGGCTTTGGCCGGCAAGCACATGGAGGGCCGCTACCATGGCGTTGCCGCAGTGCCTTTCGTTGAAAGTGGTGGCGCGGGGCCGCGCGAGAATGCGCGCATGACGCTTGGACCTGACGGCATGGTCACCATCGGCATGGGGTCTTCCGCACTCGGCCAGGGGCTGGAGACCGTGTTCGCCCAGATTGCTGGCGACGCGCTGTCCTTGCCGTTCGAGCGCTTCCGCATTCTCCATGGCTCGACCACGCTGGTGGAGGAGGGATTCGGCACCTATCACTCCCGTGCCGTCGTAATGGGCGGC
>DAISKM010000045.1:0-6713 GCA_036820945.1 Pseudolabrys sp. | reverse complement strand
ATCCGCGAAGCCGCTGCTATTCAATTCGGCTGTGGTGCCGAGACGGTTACTGTAACGGATGGCCGCGCAACGGCGTCCGATGGCCGCTCCCTGAGCTTCGGCGCGGTTGCGGCCGAGGCTGACAGCGTAATCATGGTCGAGGCGACCTTTTCCAATGCCAAACGGACCTATAGTTACGGTGCCCATGCCGCCCACGTTGCGGTCGACGACCGGACCGGCCATGTCGAGGTGCTTGACTACCTCGCGGTGGAGGACGTCGGCCGCGCCATTAATCCTGCAATCGTGCACGGTCAGGCGCTCGGCGCCTTGGTGCAGGGCCTGGGCGGAGTGTTTCTCGACCATCTGATCTATGACGAAGATGCGCAATTGCTGAACGCGTCTCTCGCGGACTATCTGGTGCCGACGGCGACCGACTTCCCCAATGTACGCGGCGTGACGCTCGAGTTGCGGCCCTCGCCCAGCAATCCGCTCGGCGCGAAGGGGGCCGGCGAGGGTGGCATCGTCGCCGTTGCGGCCACCATCGCAAACGCGATTGCCAATGCGCTGTCGTCGCTGGGGGTGGAACCGAAAGTGTTACCGCTGACGCCGCCAGTGTTATGGCGGCTTATCCAGGAAGCGCGTCAAGGATGACCATCGACATTCACGCCCATTATGTGCCGGCGGAGCTGATCGCGCGAATCCGCCCCAGCAAAGCTCTTGGCGTCTACGTTATTGATGGCGCGCACACGCCGGCGTTGACTTTCGAGTATGGCTTCAGGGTGAGGCCGTTTTTTCCCAAGCTTGTGGAGGACGTTGGGCAGCGCATCGCCTGGCTCGACGGCGAGAAGATCGATTATCAGCTCGTCGCGACGTGGCCGGACATTTACGGATATGGGTTATCAGACGAGAAGTGCGTCGCCTGGCATTGGCTGCTCAACGACACACTCGCCGCTTGGTGCAACGATAATACCAAACGGTTCGGATTTATCGCGTCAGTGCCCTTGCCCAATGCCGCAAACGCCGCGGCCGAACTGACCCGCGCGATTGGCCTCGGCGCAAGGGGGATCATGGTCCCCGCCAATGTCGAGGGTACAAACATCGGCGAATTGCCGCTCGACCTGCTCTGGGCGAAGGCCGAAGAAAGCGGCTGCCCCGTCATTGTTCATCCCGTGCTGACCGGCCCGGCGCCGCGTGCCGCCAAGTTTGGCCTCACGCAAAGCACGCAATATACCTTCGATACGACGCTTGGCGCCGGTTCGCTGCTCTACTCAGGCGTGCTCGACCGCTTCCCGCGGTTGACAATCGTCCTCTCGCATGGCGGCGGGGCTTTTCCTTATCTCGCTGGGCGCTTCGACGTCATGCATGCGCGCATGGATCGACAGGCACAAGGCGACGTGGCGGTTCACAAGCCGTCCGATTACGCCGGGCGTTTCGCTTATGACAGCATCCTCCATGCGGGCCGGCCGCTGCGGTTCTTGGCCGAGCTAGTCGGCATCGATCGCATCATGCTGGGCACGGACTACTCCTTTCCGCCTGCCGACTTGACCCCTATGCACACACTTCGACAAGCGGGCTTCGCGGCGCGGGAGATCGAGCAGATTGCTGAGCAGAACCCGCGTCGCATGTTTCACATCGATGGAATGATTTGAGAGCTGCCACTGCGCTTTATCCGCGGGCGTTATAACAACGCCTTCCCATCCCGGAATCGTTCCTGCTGCGTGCCGACGAGGTGATCGAATAGAGATCCTTTGCTGCGATGCAGGAGTCCGCTATTGGCCCAAAGCAGACATCGCTAGCTGCACCGCACATGTCCGCTTTCGGGTGTAAAGCGGACATGCCGTAAGATCTGTCGGGACCGTGGCTGATGCTGGCTTCGGCCTCGGTCGCCTTCATATGGCGAGCCGCTCGCATATAACTTCCTCGTAAATTCCGAGCGTTGGACCTCAGTCCAACTTCCTGCTGCGTTTAAGCCAAATAAATTCCGAAGACGGGCGACAACAGATGTCGGCGTGGCCGTTGTCTGTCGCGTGTAGACTATGGGAAAAAACCTGCAAGAGAGTTCCAGCTTCTACCGCATGATTAAGGCGCATGGAAAACGCGCTTTGGTCGACAGTTTTATGATCAGGCGGCCCTCTGTTAGCGAACGGATGGCGTGGGGCAAGGCATTACGAAAACAGACACCGCGCGCCGCACACGCAATATACGAAAAGCGAAAAAATCGGCCCGATCCTATCGAAATCCTGGAGCGACAGAACACCTCGCGCGTGCGGACCCTTGTGCCGGTTCGCTATGGCCGCATGCTTGCCAACCCATTTGCATTTCTGCGTGGTGCTGCGGCGATCATGGCCAGTGACTTATCAAGATCGCCCGTGTCCGGTACGCGAGTCGCCGCCTGTGGTGATGCGCACGTGAAAAATTTCGGCGTCTATGCTTCGGCCGAACGCAATCTGGTTTTTTCGATCAACGACTTTGACGAGGTTTACGTTGGCCCTTGGGAGTGGGACCTCAAGCGGTTAGCTGCCAGCGCCGTCGTAGCAGCGCAATTTCTGGGCGGCGATAAGGCGCAGTCTGAACAGGCCGCCCGCGAATGCGTGCGTTTTTACCGCAAGCGCATTTGTCGCTACGCTGAGATGGGATATCTTCAGGTTTGGTACGACCGCATCGATGAACGTGCGGTGCTTGATAGCCTGGCGCCAAAGACACGCCAAATCGCCTACAACGTCATCGATAAGGTTCAAGTCAGAGGGCATATCCGCGCGCTCGAGAAACTGACCGAACAGGTCAATGGCCAGTATCGCTTCATCGAGGATGTGCCATTGATCGTGCGCGAGAGGCGCAGTGAGTCAGGTACCCCAATTAAGTTGATGCTCGACCGTTTCCTGCACGCTTACATTGATTCCTTGGATTATGATCGCAGGCTGCTGCTCTCGCGCTATCAGATCGTCGACGTCGCACGGAAGGTGGTGGGTGTCGGAAGTGTCGGTACCCGTTGTTGGGTGCTTCTGCTCCAGGGCATAGACGATAACGACCCGCTCTTTCTCCAAGTCAAGGAAGCCCAGACTTCTGTGCTCGCGCCATATGTCGAGGTCAAACTGCCCATCGATCACCAAGGCCACCGGGTTGTTTTTGGTCAGCGCCTCACACAGGGGTCACCGGACATTTTTTTGGGTTGGGGAGAGGTTGATCGCAAGCAATTCTATATTCGTCAGTTGGCAGACCTGAAGGGTAGCGTTGCATTCGAGAGGCTCGAGACTTTGCCGGCTTACTGCGGGCTTTGTGGCTGGGCACTCGCGTTGGCGCACGCTAAGTCAGGTGATCCAGCGACAATTGCTGGGTACTGCGGAAAGAGCGCCGCACTGGATGAAGCAATCAGCAAATTTGCGATGAGATACGCAAAACAGACTGAAGAGGACTACGAAAAGCTGGCCAAGGCGAAACGTTCGGGCCGTATCAAGGTCGTTCTAGAGTGAAAGGTGATGGAGTAACTCAGTAGGTTGGTTTGTCGAAAACCATTACCTTAGAAACAAAAGCATTGACCGTTCGGATATACGTCAGTCCACAAGTCACGCCTAGTGCACCAAAATCCTCTTTAGTGTAACTCTCATAGTATGGCTCATGATAATTCCGCGGAAAAAGTTCTAACATTCCTTCATAGTCTGGCCGATCGCCGCGCTGAAGCGAGTCAACGAGAACCAAGCGTCCACCTGGTTTAAGAACTCTGGCACATTCGCTAAATACGTGGCGTCGTACCTTTGGCGGAAGTTCGTGAAATAGGAAGATGCTAGTTACAGCGTCGTGGCTATTGTTCTGTAGGGGAATTGCTTCCGCCTTTCCGACGACAAACTGAACCGACGACCGACGCTTCAATTCGCGCTTCGCATGTCGAATATAGGCGTCTGACATGTCCAAGCCGAGCGTCGGTAGCCGTGGCCAAACTTGCTTGACAGATTCAATAAACCGTCCCGTGCCACAGCCGATATCAAGAAGCCTCAACTTGCGCTGATCACGAGCGGCAAAAACTTCGCGCAGTTGGGGTAGTGCCTGCCGCCGGATCGCATTTGCTGTGCCGTTAAAGAGAACTTCGACTTGGGTGTCATACCGCTCAGCCGAATCGTCCGTCATCCAGCCGCCTGACTGGAAATGAAAATTCTGCAGGTAGTAGTGCGGGCGCTTCCCACGAGTTTGCTCAGTCAAGACCTCTCTATTGGCCCGGCTGTTGCGGCGTTGGTGAACGTCGGGGAGGTCTTCGAAAAAAAGTCGAGACCGACGAAGGAATGTAGGCCAAGACCCGTCAAGATCGACAGGAAGCGGGTATATCCCAGCCTCGACATTAGCAAGATCCTGCAAAAACAGCGCTGCCATATCCGCGTAGATTTTGTTGCGGTTCGGAACTGGCAAGTTGGTACGCGCGCGCGGCCGCGCTTTCCGACCTTCTTGACGGCGCGTGGCATCAGAGAGCTGGCGCAAGGCAAGACTGTGCCCAACGTACCAAGCGACGCGCGGCAGTTGCCCAACGCCGTAAGCCAGGCCGGTAACGAGGCGTGAAAGGGGAGTGGCCATGCGTTTTGCCCGGGACTCAACTATGTCACGTAACTTAGGCTCGGTGCGGATAAAAGTTCCTGATTTTGCACCATTCTAGCGCGAATTGGGATGATGGGCTGAGCAACCATCTCACCTGCATCTATTCGACGCGTACGAGTCCAAGCCCGTTTGCCTCCGATAATAATGATTATCGGAAGTGACCGATTGTGCATGGTGGCGGAGATGGGCGCGATCTTGCACGCCACAAATCGCCGGCGCCACCAGGGTGCCTCAGGAATGCCCGTCGCCCCAGAAGCCCGAGACCGGAAAGCGGTTCCTGCCTCGAATTCACTCAAGCAGTGGATTTGTGTCCTCCGATAGGTCTTAATTGGTGATGTTTCATTGTGACGGGGAGAGCCATGAGGGCATTGCGCACCTTTACCGTAGCCGCTGCTGTTGGTCTTCTGGCCCTGGTCGGTGCAGCTCACCAGGCATCGGCGCAAATCAAGATAGGCTCCGTCCTCTCGGTGACCGGACCGGCGTCATTTCTGGGCGATCCGGAAAAGAGGACGCTGGAAATCTATGTCGACGAGATCAACGCAAAAGGCGGCGTGAACGGCCAGAAGCTGCAGCTGGTTGTCTACGATGACGGCGGCAACGCCGACAATGCGCGCACCTTCGCTACCCGGCTGGTGGAAGAAGACAAGATCGTCGCCATGGTCGGCGGCAGCACGACCGGCTCGACAATGGCGATGATCCCGGTCTTCGAAGACGCGAAGATCCCGTTCATTTCGTTGGCCGGAGCCATTCAGATCATACAGCCCGTGCGTCCGTGGGTCTTCAAGACCCCGCACACCGACAGAATGGCATGCGAAAAGATCTTTGCCGATCTCAAGGCGCGCAAGCTGACCACCATCGGGTTGATTTCAGGAACGGATGCGTTCGGAAAGTCGATGCGCGATCAATGCGTCGCGGTGGCGGGCAATGCCGGCATCACCATCGCGATCGAGGAAAGCTATGGGCCGCGTGACAGCGACATGACCCCGCAGCTCACCAATATTCGCAACAAGGCGGGCGTGCTCGCTGTCGTGAATGCGGGGTTCGGCCAGGGCCCGGCGATCGTGACGCGCAACTATCGTCAGCTCGGCATCACGTTGCCGCTGTACCAGAGCCACGGTGTCGCCTCCAAGCAGTTCGTCGAACTCGCCGGCCCGGCGGCGGAAGGCGTGCGGCTGCCGGCCGCCGCGCTTCTCGTCGCGGACAAGCTCCCGGACAACGATCCGCAGAAGCCCGTCGTGTCGAATTATTCCCGCACCTATCAGCAAAAAACCGGCCAGGCCGTTTCGACCTTCGGCGGTCACGCCTATGACGGCCTCATGATCCTGGTCGAGGCCATGCAGCGCGCGAAGAGCGCCGATACGGCCAAGGTGCGCGACGAAATCGAGCGGACAAAAGGCTACGTCGGCACAGGAGGAATCGTGAACATGTCGCCGACCGACCATATGGGCCTCGACCTGTCGGCATTCCAAATGCTCGAAATCAAGGGCGGCGACTGGACGCTGATCCCTGGCGGCAGCTGAGATGATGGCGCGATACACCGGGCAGGCGCTGCGGCGCTAGCTTGCGACTGCCAAATGCAGGACTTGCGAGGCATTCGAGGCGATGGCCGAGTTGCTGCAATTTGTCTTCTCCGGCCTCACCGTAGGCGCCATCTACGCGCTGGTCGCACTCGGATTTACGCTGATCTACAAGGCGTCGGACATCATCAATTTCGCGCAAGGCGAGTTCGTGATGCTGGGCGGAATGACGACCGTCTTCGTGGCGCATGCCGGCGTTCCATTGCCGCTCGCTGCACTCCTCGCCATCATCGCGACAACCGCCATCGGCCTGGGCTTGCATCGTTTTGCGATCGAGCCCGCGCGCGGGGCGACATCGGTCGCCTTGATCATGATCACAATCGGCGCCTCGATATTTCTGCGCGGTACCGCCCAAATCGTTTTTGACCGGCGTTTCCACAGTCTGCCTCCGCTGCTTGGTGCTGATCCCATCCAGTTCGGCGGGGCGGCTTTACTGCCGCAAAGCCTGGTCGTGTTGGCAACTGCAACAGTCATCGTGGTCGTGCTTTGGCTCTTTATCGAGCGCACCATCCTCGGCAAGGCGGTGATCGCGACGGCGGCCAACCGTCTGGCGGCGCGGCTTGTCGGGGTGGATAC
>DAISKM010000044.1:0-13014 GCA_036820945.1 Pseudolabrys sp. | reverse complement strand
ACGCCCGAAAGTCCAAGCGCGCCTGCAAGCAACTGGGGCGCGGACACGGGTAGGTTCGGCAGCCGCTTTTGCTTGTCCTGGCCGAGGGGCGCGTTCAGGTCGTCTACCAAGGCGCAAGATCCCCGCGAATCATTGCGCGAGTCTAGCACGCGTCGTTTCTGTCACAGTCATGTCGCCTCAGGCATGGAGGACGCTAAAGCCCCAAAAAGCGGCGGGGGCGGCCTTTCAGCCGCCCCCGCAAATGCGAAATGCAACTTGCGATCAGTTCGGCACGGGTGCCTTGGAATTCGGCGGGAAGGCCGAATTGACCTGGATGCCGCGCAGAAGGTCGAACGCCATGTTGAGAGCTTTGTCGTTCTTGGCATCGGGCGGAATATAAGATTGCGACCCGGTCTGCTCTTTGCCCTCATCGCCTTTCAGATGGCCGCGCAGCGACGCCTCGCCCTTGGTGTCTGTTTTCGTCTTGAGCTCGTCCGGAACGTCCTGAAGAATTTCAATGTCCGGAGAAATACCCTTTGCCTGGATCGAACGGCCGGACGGCGTGAAGTAGCGCGCCGTGGTCAACCGCAGGGCACCATTGCCAGAGCCGAGCGGAATGATGGTCTGCACCGATCCCTTGCCGAACGAGCGGGTGCCGATCACCGTTGCCCGCCTGTGATCCTGCAGGGCACCAGCGACGATTTCAGATGCCGAAGCCGAGCCGCCGTTGATCAGAACGATGAGCGGCTTGTTCTTCGTCAGATCGCCGGGCCTCGCATTGAAGCGCTGCGTTTCCTCTGCATTTCGGCCGCGGGTGGATACAATCTCGCCCTTCTGCAGAAATGAGTCGGATACAGAAATCGCCTGGTCGAGCAGGCCGCCTGGGTTGTTGCGGAGGTCGAGAACGTAACCCTTCAGCTTGTCTTCCGAGATCTTCGCCGAGATGTCGGTGATTGCCTTCTTCAGCCCTTCAGTCGTTTGCTCGTTGAACTGCGTGAGCCGGATATATCCGATATCCTCGCCTTCGACCTGAGAGCGGACGGACCGCACGCGAATGATGTCGCGGGTGATCGAAACCTCGACCGGCTTGTCCTGGCCTTTGCGTGTGATCGTCAGCTTGATCTTGGTGTTCACCGGACCGCGCATCTTCTCGACAGCCTGGTTCAGGGTCAGTCCCTGCACCTGTTCATCGTCGAGCTTGGTTATGATGTCATTGGCCATGACGCCGGCTTTGGCGGCAGGCGTGTCATCGATCGGCGCGACGACCTTGATCAGCCCGTCTTCCATCGTGACCTCAATGCCGAGCCCCCCGAATTCGCCACGGGTTTGCACCTGCATGTCACGGAAGCTCTTTGCGTCCATGTAGCTGGAGTGCGGATCGAGGCCGGCGAGCATGCCATTGATCGCAGTTTCGATCAGTTTACCGTCGTCGGGTCTTTCGACGTAATCGGCGCGGACGCGCTCAAAAACGTCGCCGAACAGATTCAGCTGCCGGTATGTATCGGCCGCCGCTGCCTTGGCCGTCGCTCCAACAAGCATCACGCGAGGCTGGACCGCGAACAGTGTTAGTGCCGCTCCTGCCGCCGCTCCGAGAAGTATAAGAGACGTCTTGCGCATCATCCGCGAACCTTTTCGACTTCGCCAGCTGCCCACCATGGGCCTGGATCGACGGGAGTCCCGTCTTTTCTAAACTCAACGTACAGCACCGGTTGACTGGAACCTGTCGCGAGGACAGCGGCGATATGGGAGCCGTTCCCCATAAGCGCAACGGGTTCCCCGGTCAGCACGAACTGCCCGAGATCGACTGATATCCGTTCCATCCCAGCGAGCAAGACATGATACCCGCCGCCGACATTGAGGATCAAGAGTTGTCCATACGACCGGAAAGCCCCGGCATAAACTACCCAACCGTCGGCTGGTGCCGTGACCTGGGCGCCCGCGCGCGTTGCAATGGAAAGCCCTCTTTCAGACCCGCCATTACCGTCGGGAGCGCCAAATTCCTTCAATTTGACCCCGTTAACCGGAATTGGAACTTGCCCGCGCAATGAGGCGAAAGCCACCGCGGGCGCCAGCCGTCCGGGGTCGCGAAACGCCGAAAGCGCTGGGCGGCTATCGGATCGGGCTGCCTCACGCGATTCGCGTGTGTTTGCGTCGAGCCCCAGCTCAAGCTTGGCGATCAGGTCTTTCAGATTGTCGACCTCGCGCGCGAGACCGCCGGCCCGTGTCCGTTCCGCGTCAAGAGCGCTTTCCCGGTCAGTCAACTGCCGCTGTCGTTCGTCCACCAGCGCAGTCATGCGGGTACGCTCTCCATCGAGCGAGGCCATCTCGGTTCTTAGCTGCTCGCGCTCGGCGTCGATCTTCTTGCGCAGGGCGACCAAGTCAGAAAGATCGTTGGCCAGCGTCTCGACCTCGTGACGCATGTGCGGCAATACCGCGCCTAGAACCATGGCAGTCCGCACGGATTGCAACGCATCCTCCGGGGTGGCGATGAGCGCCGGGGGCGGACGTCGGCCGATGCGTTGCAGCGCTGCAAGAACTTCGCCGATGACCGCGCGACGACCGTCGAGCGATTTGCGAATGCTGCGCTCGTTCTCGTCAAGCGGCTCCAGGCGGTCCTGCGTCGCGGCGATTTTGGATTCCACGGCGCGCAAGCGGTCGGCTGTATCGATCAGGTCCTGATTGAGCTTGCTTCGGTCTGCGCCGATCTGTTCGATTTCGCGCCTCAGCGCGGCTTCCGTCTCGGCCGATTTGCGCTGCTTTTCGCGCACGGTCTTGAGCTCTTGATCGCGCTGCTTCAGCGCATCGAGCTTTCCCGTGTCGGCTTGCGCGACGACAGTCGGACGATCTTTTGCCGCGGCAGCCACGAACGGCGACATGACAGCGAACCCTGCGACAAGCGCAGTGCTCGCATTGAGACGGCCGAATCCCCCCAACGTCATTGGGTCACGTTTACGCCTGCGGGTTGCAGCGGCAAAATCATTCGCGAAAGGTATTGATGCGGATTGCGACCAAATCGGGGTATAAGGCAGGCCGACGACAAATTTCATGCCCGGTGATAGGGATGCCCGGCAAGAATCGTGGTTGCTCGATAAATCTGCTCCAGAAGCATCACCCTGACCAGCTGATGCGGCCAGGTTGCCGAACCGAACGAGATCGTTAACTCGGCCTTTTCCCGCAGGCTTGGCGCCACCCCGTCCGCGCCGCCGATCACGAAGACCGTTGCCGGTCGAGTGTCGGCTCGCCACTTGGCAAGCCGGGTTGCAAGAGCGGGGCTGTCGAGATTCTCTCCCAGGCTGTCGAGCAGCACCACTGCCGCGTTCTCGGGAATGAGGTTGGCAACCGCGATCGACTCCTCAAGCATTCGCTTGCCAGCGTCCGCCGCCCGACTCTCCCGGATCTCAATGATTTCGATATCGCGCAATCCAAGCTGACGACCGGTCTGCGCCACCCGTTTGCGGTAGCGCTCACTCAGCTCAGTCTCCGGGCCCTGTTTCAGCCGGCCGATCGCGGCAACTACGATGCGCATCGCGCCGGCAAGAGTATCAGGCTTGCCGACGTGCGTCCTTGCTCGCCCCTGACCACATCTTCTCTAGATTGTAGAAGGCGCGAACCTCAGGCCTGAAGACATGGACAATCACGTCGCCGGCGTCGATCAGGACCCAGTCGCCCTGCCTCATGCCTTCGACACGAACGCGCGGACTGCCCGCACTTTCAATGTCCTTGATGAGGTGATCGGCTACGGCACTGACATGGCGCTGCGACCGGCCGCTGGTCACGACCATGTAATCGCCGATGGATGATTTTCCGGTGAGATCGATGACGACGCTGTCCTCCGCTTTCATGTCTTCAAGTCGCGCGAGGACGGTTTGGAGCGTCTCCTTGGCAGTCGGGTGCCGGGAGACGGTTTCGGGCGTACGACGAGATGCCCGAGAGAGTGCAGGTGTCTGCAGGGTCTGTGATCCTTTCTATGCGTTGCACTCGCCCCGGCGCGAACCGGGGACCTCAACGAACATAATTACCTCGTTCGTTTCTTTCTACCCCGGCTTTTGCCGGTTCTGGCTCCCAATCTTGATTTGCCTGACTTTGTTCCACGTTTTTTATCGCTCGTTTTCGTCCTGGAAGATTTGTGGATGCTTTTTGCCTTCCGGCCGGGACGGCCGGAATTTGGGCTCCGTTTGCGCAGAGCTCGGAGCGCGGTCGAGGATAGAGGTGATTTGAGACCGTGAAGGAACGTCCAAGCCGGCGGCTTGTGATTGGGGAGAGACGCGGCCGCGTGTTCGGGGATGCGGGCGCGGGAAAGTGCATTTCCGGCGGGACTTGCGGCAGCGTAAAGACTGGGGCCCAACCGATCGATGACGACGATAGGCACCAACTTGGTTATCTTTCGCCACTTCTGCCAGCGATGAAAGCTCCGCAAGTTATCCGCGCCCATGATCCAGACGAATCGCACTCGAGGGCAGCGGGCCAGCAACCAAGTTATCGTATCGTAGGTATATCTCGTCTTAATGACAGCTTCGAGGCCCGTCACGTCGACCCGCGGATGATGAGTGATCGCCCGCGCGGCGGCGATTCGCTTCGGCAGGGGCGCAAGCCCGCTGGTATTCTTCAGCGGATTGCCGGGAGTTACGAGCCACCACACGCGATCAAGCTTCAGCCGCTTGAGCGCAAGCAGGGTCGCCCCGAGATGCGCCTGGTGCGGCGGATCGAATGTCCCCCCAAAAAGACCAATTCTCATGCCGGGCGCGTGCAGGGGCAGCAGGCGCTCCGGAACAGCGGTTTCTTTGGATGTCACGGCCGGGTCTGACCGCTCCCGTGGATTCGATATTTAAAGGTGGTGAGTTGGTCGACGCCGACAGGCCCGCGCGCATGCAGCCGCCCGGTGGCGATGCCGATCTCGGCACCGAACCCGAACTCGCCCCCATCGGCGAATTGGGTCGAAGCGTTATGCAGAACGATGGCCGAATCGACTTCGCGCAGGAACCTCTCCGCGGCCTCGCGGTCGTCGGTGATGATTGCGTCGGTGTGGCGCGATCCGTAGCGCTCGATATGAGCCATTGCGGCCGAGAGATCATCCACGACCTTCACAGCAATGATCGCATCAAGATACTCGGTGGCCCAATCCTCCTCGGAGGCTGGCTTCGCACGTTTGTCTACGGCCACCGTCGCCGCGTCGCCGCGGATCTCGCAGCCGGCGTCAATCAACATGGCAATGAGGGGTTTCAGGTGGGTTCCCATGCTGGCGCGATCGACAAGCAGGGTCTCCGCCGCGCCGCACACGCCCGTCCTCCGCATTTTGGCGTTCAGGACAATTCTCTTGGCCATCTCGAGCGAGGCCGCGCGATGGACGAAAACGTGACAAACGCCCTCAAGGTGCGCGAATACCGGCACGCGCGCTTCCGTTTGGACGCGAGCCACCAGGCTCTTTCCGCCACGGGGCACAATGACATCGATGTTTCCATCCAGACCCTGCAACATCAGGCCAACTGCCGCCCGGTCCCGGGTCGGGACAAGCTGTATCGATGCGTTTGGCAGGCCGGCCGACTGCAATCCCTCGGTGAGGGCCGCCAGGATGGCCCTGCTGGAGCGAATACTGTCTGACCCGCCTCGTAGAATCGCGGCATTGCCGGCCTTCACACAAAGCACGCCGGCGTCAGCCGTTACGTTCGGCCTGCTCTCGTAGATGATCCCCACCACTCCTAGCGGTACCCGCACCCGCTCGATTCGCATGCCATTGGGTCGCGTCCAGGATTCCACAATCTCGCCAACAGGATCCTCCAGTGCGCGCACAGCGTCGATGCCGGTCGCGATGGCCTCTACCCGCTTCGGGTCAAGCGAGAGGCGGTCGAGAAAGGCTCCCGTAACCCCGCCAGCGCGCGCCTCGGCGACATCCTCGGCATTTGCAGCCAGGATGGAGGAAGCCTGTTTCCGAACCGACGCAGCCATGGCTTCCAGAGCACGATTTTTCTGCTCGGCGGGAGCAAGCGCCAGGACATGACCAGCCGCCCGGGCGCGGCGGCCGATCTCGCGCATCGTGCTGGCGAGGTCCGCGGTTCCATCGATGCTTTTGAGCGGGGCGCTCATGCTGGCCTGATAAACCTCTGAAAAGCCTTGCCGGAAGCCGTTTCCTACCACGCCGGAGGTCCCTCCGCGAGGTGGGCACGTTTCACGCATGGCACACCTCGACGCTGGGGATAACGTGGATAACAGAATCGGGCATGAAACGGATCAATTGACCTACACATTGCAATGGCAGGGTTGGCTGATTGCAGGAGGTAATCATGGCGTACGCTTCAGGGCGTCTTCCCAGCCGGTTTCCTGTGGGCACAAAGTTCGTGATCGAGGGTAAACGGGGTCGGGAAGGTCAGGTGCAGGTGTTCAGCCGGTATTTGGAATTCCCTGACGGCACGTTTTTTCCTCTGCCGGTACGGCCAACAAAGCGAAAGGCGCCCGCCAACAGACGGGGCGCCAGGCGTTCACGTTCCCGCGGCGGCCACTGAGCGTTGTTCGGCCAATGGCCGACCTGGCGGCATTTCAGCAGTGAGATCGCACGTTCGGCGTGCGCGGCCGAATCGGCCATTGGCCTAGGCGCATGCGAAAACCCCAGCCTCCGGTGGGCTGGGGTTGACGGGCGATCGGTCAATCGCCTTTTTCAGCTGTCTCGCCCTTGCATAACGCGAAACCGGAATCCCGGTTCCGGCAGTCATTCGCCGCCCAGGGCGAGATCGTCGCGGTGGATCATTTCGGTGCGGCCGGTATAGCCAAGGATCAGCAGCACATCTGCCGACGAGCGGCCTCTGATCTTCTCGGCGTCATCGGCATCGTAGGCAACCAGGCCTCGGCCGATCTCGTGGCCGTCGGGTCCGCGCACGACCACGGCATCGCCCCGGCCGAACATGCCTTCGATCTTGATCACGCCGGCCGGCAGCAAGCTCTTGCCGCCCCTCAATGCCTTCACCGCGCCCGCATCGATGACCAGCGCACCGCGCGGCTCGAGCGAACCGGCGATCCATTTCTTGCGCGCCGTCACTGGATTGGCTGGGGTCAAAAACCACGTACAACCCGCCCCGTCTCCAATGGCCTGCAACGGGTGCTGAATGCGCCCTGACGCGATCACCATGTGGATGCCCGACGTGGTCGCAATCTTGCCGGCCTCGATCTTGGTCAGCATCCCGCCGCGCGACAACTCGGATCCGGACGCACCGGCCATCGCTTCGATGTCGGGAGTGATGCGCGCTACGATCGGTACAAGTTTCGCGCCGCCTCCCGTACCGGGAGGCCTGTCGTATAAGCCATCGACATCGGAAAGCAGAACAAGCACATCTGCGCTTGTCATGGCGGCGACGCGCGCGGCGAGCCGGTCGTTGTCGCCGTAGCGGATTTCGTTTGTGGCGACGGTGTCGTTCTCGTTGATCACCGGGATACTGCGCCACTCCAGAAGTTTGGCGATTGTCGAGCGGGCATTGAGATAACGGCGGCGCTCTTCGGTATCGCCCAGCGTGACGAGGACTTGCCCGGCGGTGAGGGAGTGTGTGCCAAGCGCCTCCGACCATGCCCGCGCTAGCGCAATCTGACCTACCGCAGCTGCAGCCTGACTGTCCTCCAGCTTCAGGGCTCCCGCAGATAGCCTTAGCACCGAGCGCCCCAGAGCAATCGCACCTGAGGATACCACCAGAACATCGCGTCGCCCGCTGTGCAGGCCGGCAATGTCGGCCGCGAGCGAGGCGAGCCATTCGCGCTTGAGGCCTCCGGCGGAGGAATCGACCAGCAAGGAGGAGCCGACTTTCACAACGATGCGCCGGAAGTCCTTGAGCGACGGCGTTTTTTGCATTGCCCCGACAGACCCGTTCATGGCGGCGCTGTTTAGCATGGGACTTGCTGCGTCGTCATGGCCGGAACCACGTTGACCGCGATGGTTCTTGCGCCGAGCCGGGCATGGTATCGTGCCGGCGAGGGCGGAGCGATGCGGCTTGCGGTTTATGGCGCCGTGCTGGCGATTGCGCTTGGAAGCGTATTCTTTGGGCTCGACTGGCTGTCGGCTCCGATGTCGCCCATGGTGGACACCAGAGCCGGACTAAGCGCCGTCCCTCCGCCTATAACTCCCAAGGCGAATGCGAACGTGTCGACAAATCCGCCCGCGCCGGCGGTGCCGACAAACGTTGCAAAGCCGATTGCGCCCTCCGCACCCGCACAGCCAAAAGCGAATATAGGCGCGCCTATCGTTGCGCCAGGGTTGAGTCCAAGTCAGAGCCCTGGGACCCAAAGTGCGAGCCAGAGCCCGGCTCCGAACCAAAACTCAGGCCCGGTTCCGGTTTCGTCTGCAGCGGCGGCACAGGCCACGGCTGACGCACCAGCCGCACCGGCGGAACCTCAGGCGCGTTGCAACGTCAGTGCCTGTACCGCCGCCTATCGATCTTTCACGCCCGCGGATTGCACATATCAGCCGAGCAATGGGCCGCGTCGGCTCTGCACGAAGTAACAAACCCGCGACTCGATTGGCTGGTCCCCGAGTTCCAAGCGCCACGATCCACGCTGCGCGGAACGGGTGGACCATCCCAGGCGTTTTCGTTTCAAAGAGGCACAAAAAAAGCGGGCGATCATGCAGTTCCTGGTGTACCTGACGGTCTTGATGGTGGCGATCAGCACTGTCTTGCTCGAAGTGCATTGGCTGACCTCGCCGGCGCCGCAACCCAAGCCGGCCATTCAGGCGAGCGCTCCACCGCCTCCGAAGACCGAAGGTCCTAATCAGGCGCTAAGTCCGATCTATCCGAAGAAGCTAGCGGCGTCGCGACCAGCGGAACCTGGCAACTCGCAAGCACCGAACGCATCGCCCAACACGGTTCAGACAACTAGCCCGACCGCGCCGGGCTCGAGCACGTCCAAAGAGCAATCTGCCGCCGCGACAATGGTCGCGCCCACACAACCGCTTGCGCCGCCAGCGCAGGCAACACAACTATCGCCACCACCACCACCGCCGTCGCCGCCTGCACAGCAGTCGGCAACCGCGCAGACGACAAGGCCTGTGGTTACGGCGGAGCGTGCGACACCTCCGCAACAAGCGCAGACTGCTCCGCCACAGGAATCGTCGGCCCCGCCGTCAGGTGCAAACGCTGCGCCACAGCAAAAACCTTTGCGCGAAACAACCGGTGCTGCGGTGCGCGAGGACAACACCAGGCAGGTGGCCGCCGATTCAACGAACGCGTCGAACCGAAATGACAATCCGCAACAGACGGCGCAGGGCTCGTCGAGCAATCGCTGCGACGTTCAGGCCTGCGCCGGCGCCTACAGATCATTTCGCGCATCCGACTGCACCTATCAGCCGTTCGATGGCGTGCGACGACTCTGCGAAAAATCTCCCGGACAGCGGATTGCGCGCGAGCGGGACCAGCCGGAGCGCCGCCGCTGGAGTGGGGATGCGGAAGCGCGCTACCTGGACCGCCCGACCTCGGGACGCAGGATCGTTGACGAGGGCGATGACGTAGCCGCCGACTTCGACGACGCTCGTCGCGAGCCGCTGGGCTTTTTCCTCTTTGGCAGGCGCCCTCGCTGGTAGCGAGCTACATGCCCTTTTGCGGGGCGCTCGCAAGGAATTCCTGAAGCGCCTGCTTGTAGAACCTGGCATTGGCCGTCGTTCCGTGGCCTGAGGTTTGTTCGCTCGCCGGAATCAAAAGCAGTTTTCCGTTCTTGAGGCGTTTCATTGCGGCTTCGGTGAGTCCGGTTTCAGGCGGGTTGCGTTCATCGTCGGCGGCGTTGATCAGCAACAGCGGTGCTTCGATTTTCTCAAGATCCGGCGCCGGATCGTAATCAGCCGACGATCCCCACTGCCACAGGAAGTCATTCGCGTCCGCGGTCATCGGCGCAGCAAGCCTGGCATCCACCAGCTTGTCGGCCTGCGCGCGGGTCGGCGCCTGTTTTTGGAAATTAAGCGTGCCGCCCGAGGTGGCGAAAGCAAAGAACGCGCTGGCGGTCTTCACCGAGTTCGGTTGCTTGGTGTAGTTGCCGTTGGCGTATTCGGGATCCTGGCGGATCGATTCAAGCATAAGCCGGCGCAAGATCCAGTTGCGCGACGCCATTGCGGTTGGCTGGCAAGCCATGGGCACCAGCGCATCCATGTAGCCGGGATATTTTTCACCCCACAGCCAGGTGTTCATGCCGCCCATTGAATTGCCGATGATCATGCGCACGTGCTTGATGCCGAGCCCTTCCGCAACCAAACGGTACTGCGCATCGACCATGTCGGCATAGTTGTATTGCGGAAATTTTGTTTTCAGCCCGTCGGAAGGCTTTGTCGATTTCCCGTGCCCGAGCGCGTCGGGAATGATGATGTAATATTTTTCGGCATCGAGCGGTTGCCCCGGCCCGAACAATTCGCCGGCAAAAGCGGGCGTCAGCATGCTCTGCCCGGAACTGCCGGTCCCATGCAGAACAACAACCGGAATTCCGTCCGGCTTGCCGATCGTCCTGTAATGAAGACGAACCTCGGGCAGAACCTCGCCGGTGTGGAATTTGAAGTCGCGTGCGACCCAATCCCCTTCCTTCGGCGCCGGGTAGTCGGCGGCACCGGCAGCGAAAGCACACGTCACAAAGACGAAAAAAGCAGCGGCTCTGAGAAAGATCATGGCGTTTCCTCGATTTGTATTTTCAGGTGACGGTCAAGCTGCCTCACCTTGCTTCAATAGATCACGACGCTGCGAATCGATTTTCCTTCGTGCATCAGGTCGAAAGCATCGTTGATCTCGTCGAGCGGCATGGTGTGGGTGATCAGATCATCGATGTTGATCTTTCCTTCCATGTACCAGTCGACGATCTTGGGAACGTCCGTGCGCCCGCGCGCGCCGCCGAACGCCGTGCCGCGCCACACGCGCCCCGTAACCAGCTGGAACGGCCGCGTGGAGATCTCCTGGCCGGCTCCAGCCACGCCGATGATGATGCTCTCGCCCCAGCCGCGGTGGCAGCATTCCAGGGCCTGCCGCATGGTGCCGACGTTGCCGATGCATTCGAACGAGAAGTCGGCACCCCCGCCGGTCAGGTCAATGACCGCCTGCACAACTTTGTCGCGGCCGACCTCGTCGGGATTGATGAAGTCGGTCATCCCGAATTTCTCGGCCATGGCGCGCTTGGCAGGATTTGTATCGATGCCGATGATCTTGTTGGCGCCGACCATGCGCGCACCCTGGATCACGTTCAGGCCAATGCCGCCAAGGCCAAACACGGCGACGTTCGCGCCTGGCCAGACCTTGGCGGTGTTGATGACGGCGCCCACCCCCGTCGTCACCCCGCAGCCGATGTAGCATATCTTGTCGAACGGGGCGTCTTCGCGAACCTTGGCGAGCGCAATCTCTGGCAGCACTGTGAAATTCGAAAAAGTCGAGCAGCCCATGTAGTGGAAGACCGGATCGCCGTCGCATCGAAAGCGGCTGGTGCCGTCCGGCATCACGCCCTTGCCCTGGGTAGCGCGGATGGCGGTGCAAAGATTTGACCGGCGCGACAGGCACGTTTTGCATTGCCGGCATTCAGGGGCGTAGAGCGGAATAACGTGATCGCCAGGTTTGAGCGCCGTCACGCCGCTCCCGATCTCACGCACGATGCCCGCGCCTTCGTGTCCCAGGATTGCGGGAAACAGGCCCTCCGGATCTGCGCCGGACAGCGTGTACGCATCGGTGTGACAGATTCCCGTTGCTTTGATCTCTACCAGCACTTCGCCCGCCTTCGGACCTTCGATCTCGATCATCTCGATAGCGAGCGGCTCGCCGGCCTGCCAGGCCACCGCGGCACGGGTCTGCATGCGCTTTTGTCTCCCGTCGTCCCTGTATTTTTCTAGAATGCCGCAGGCTGACGCAATGGACCAGTGCCGAACGCGCTACAATTTCGTGATCGGCTGGAGCAAGATGAGCCATGGAGTTTTCCTTCTCGGCTGAACAGCAGGCGATCGGTGCGGCAATCGAAAAGATTTGCGCGCGCTTCCCCGACGAATACTGGCTGGCGCGGGATCGCGAAGGTGCCTTCCCCCACGATTTCCACCGCGCTTTCGCCGAGCAAGGCTGGCTCGGCATCGCCATCCCGCAGGCCTACGGCGGCTCGGGTCTCGGCGTCACCGAAGCGGCCGTGATGATGCAAACGGTGGCGCAATCCGGCGCGGGTCTCTCCGGGGCCTCGGCGCTGCATATGAATATCTTCGGCCTCAGCCCGGTGGTGGCGTTCGGCACCGATGAGCAGAAGAAGCGCATGCTGCCGCCCCTGATCGCGGGCGAGGACAAGGCGTGCTTCGCCGTCACCGAGCCGAATGCCGGTCTCGATACTCTCAACCTGAAAACCAAGGCGATGCGCCAGCGCGACCACTACCTGCTTTCGGGTCAAAAGATCTGGATCTCGACCGCGCAGGTGGCGAGCAAGATGCTGATCCTCGCGCGCACGACGCCGATCGACACTGTCAAGCGGAAGACGGAAGGCTTGAGTCTCTTCTACACGGCGCTTGATCGCAATTATGTCGACGTGCGTGAAATCGCCAAGATGGGCCGCAGCGCCGTCGACTCCAATGAACTGTTCATCGAGGCGCTGCCGGTGCCGGTCGAGGATCGCATTGGCGAGGAAGGCAGGGGCTTCGAATACATTCTGCACGGGATGAATACCGAACGTATTCTGATCGCGGCGGAGGCCGTTGGCCTTGGCCGTGCCGCGTTGGGCAAGGCCGCCGCCTATGCGCGCGAGCGGGTCGTGTTTGGTCGCCCTATTGGCCAGAATCAGGCCATCCAGCATCCGCTGGCGAAATGCTGGATGGAGCTCGAAGCCGCCAACCTCATGGCGTTCAGGGCTGCGTCACTCTATGACGGCGGCACGCCGTGCGCCGCAGAAGCAAATGCTGCGAAATATCTTGCCGCCGAAGCGGCCTTTTCCGCCTGCGAGACCGCGGTGATGACGCACGGCGGAATGGGCTATGCCAAGGAATTTCATGTCGAGCGCTACATGCGCGAAGTGATGATTGCCCGGCTTGCGCCGGTCAGCCCGCCCCCTAAAGTCCCCGCGAAGGGGGCGCAAACC
>DAISKM010000043.1:0-13046 GCA_036820945.1 Pseudolabrys sp. | reverse complement strand
GGTGCGGCGCGCGCAGGTGATCCACGCGGTGGATCGCGAAGAGCTGGCGACGGAAGTAGAACGCCGACGGCCGGGAACAAAGATTATTTTCATGACCGGCTACTCGCGTAACGCAATTGTGCATCACGGCCGCCTGGACCCCGGGACAGCGCTTATCCAAAAGCCGCTGATAGAGCGCGATCTCGCGCGAAAAATTCGACAGGTGCTCGATACGCCTTCCGGCGGCAAATAGCCCGCCTGCCATCAATCCCAAAATCAATCGCGTTTAAACTTTGCTATTGCTTTTACTCTGTTTCCGATGTTCCCGCGGGCTCCATCTTGTTTCGCAGCCGGCCGGTGTCTTTGATCGTGTCGACGACAGTACGGTACGCACTCCTTATTTTATTGCCTACGCTTCGTGAACGGCGCTCGCCGCGCCGCCTGTTTGGTTTTCTCGAAGTCTTCCGTGACTTTTTGCGCTTGCCGGTGGTCGTTCCGCGCCGTTTTCGCGCCATCGGTAATCCTCCGCGACTTTGATGAAATCAGCATAAGGCCAGTAAACGTTTGCAGGAAGCCTCCATACCACCGATCCGATCCAAAACCCATTGCTTCTGGATCGGAACCGGTCCCAACTGCTAAGCATTCGTCCGGCGTGAATCACCGAGGGAGGATGGAAGTGCCTGCTCCACTGAATGGCCAATTGCAGCCTACGATCTATCGATTCAAACTTGGTGAGTTTGAGGTCGCTACTGTTCTGGATGCCAAGGCAATCCGCGAAGGATTGCATCCGCACTACGGTGCAAACGCCTCTCCCGAAGAAGTGCATGCTCTTGCCAGAGCCAACAATATCGACACCCAGCGGTTCGAACATCCCAATATTCCGACAATCGTGAACACGGGAAAGCACCTGGTCCTGTTCGATACAGGCAACGGGGCGCTTCCGCGGGAATACGAACAATTGAGCAAGCGGCTTCCGCCTGGACAATTGGTCGAGCGGCTCGCCGCTGCGGGATACAGGGCGGAGGATATCGACATTGTCGTCATCACTCATGGGCATCCCGACCACATTGGTGGCCTAGTGGAGGGCGGTAAACCCGTGTTTTCAAATGCGCGTTATGTCTTCGGCGCGGCCGAGTTTGATTTCTGGAAGCGCGGCGAAAACGTGCGCGAAGCGCGCAAATTCAATCGTGAACTGTTTGTGAAAATTTGCGTCCCACTGGCTGACCGTTCGACTTTCGTCAAACCTGGCGACGACGTTGTGTCCGGAATTACGGCCGTCGATGCGGCGGGGCATTCGCCTGGCCTACTGGCGTTCCATATCGAAAGTGCAGGAAAGCGGTTCATGATTACGGCCGACACATGCACGCAATACGTGATGGCAGTGCAGAGGCCCGAATGGCATTTCGAAATGGACGACGACAAGGAAAAAGCCGTTACGACGCGCAAGCGCATCCTTGACATGCTTGTGAACGATAAGCTTTTCCTCGCCAGTTTTCACATGCCGTTTCCCGGCATCGGCTTTGTCGATAAAGGAGCGGGCGGCTATCGGTGGGTGCCGCACAGCTATCAATTGAATCTCTGACCCGTGTCGTTGAATTTATCGACCCCAACTGAAGGTTGCCGGCGTCTGCCTTTTGGGTTTGGGCGTCCCGTCGTCGCAGCGCGCAATTCGGTCTTCGACTGCCTGCGCTGTCTTGTTGTCAAACAGGATATAGTGGCAAAGCTTGCCGTCCTGTAACGAGCGGGCGATGCGACCGGTGCGGCCGTCAGCCGTAAGTTCAGTCTGTCCCGTGCTGGCGCGGAGTGCGCCGATCACCATGACAGTGCCAAGATAGTCACCCGCGCCGATTACCGTGAGGAAAAATGTTGATACAACGACAAGGTGCCAGAACCTGGCACGCGTTTCTTGCCATCGACGCTGGTCACGCCGGGCTTCGATAACCCGGGCTCTGATTGCGTGGCCCGCAAGCCGGGAAACGGCGTTCATACGAAATTTCTAACGAAAAAGAATTGACCAGTTCTAAATGAATTGGCTTATGCCGGTTTCCGCCCAGTTGAAACGGCGATTAGGCGGCCTTACGCGCATTCCTCGCGAGCGACAGCAGCATTCGTTGCGCAATCGATTCCGCCAGCGGCGAATTTCGCCGCATATCAAGCGAAGCTTCTGACAATTGCTCCATCGCTCGTACCAGGCGCGCCGGCGTCCAGGCGCGCAGTGCTTCACTGACGGCACGTTCGCGGCTGAAATGCACGGGAGGCGCTGCGCGCCTCATGGCAAACTCAATTGAATCTCCGCCTTCGATCGCAAGCTTCATCTTGTGCAAATTAGCCACTTGGCGGATAGCCGCGGAAACAATTGCGGCCGGTGACGAGCCGCTTGCGCGCGCCTTGCCGAATTCATTGTCTGCCTCTGCCGCCTTTCCGGCAAAAACGGCATCGACTAATCCGTCAAGTGCTATCTGCGAGGCATCTGCTACGACCGCGATCACATCATCGAGGCCGATTGTCTTTTGGCCTTGCGCATACAGCACCAGCTTGCGGATCTCGTTGCGCGAGGCCTGCCGATCTGCTCCGAGCAAAGCGATCAGCTCGCCTCGTGCGTCAGGTCCAATCGTGAGGTTATTTGCGCGCATTTCTTCGTCGATCAGCGAGGCGAGCGCGCGCTCGTTATCCGGGTAACATGGCAGCGCGGCAGCGACTTTTGCTTTCTCGCATAGCCCACGCAGTGGAGAGCTCTTGGTGAGGTTGCCCGCTTCAATGATGACACGGCATTCAGGGGAGGGCGCATTGACAACGGCTTCAACAGCGGGGCCAATATTTCGCGATCCCGCCTTCACCAGAACGGCACGTCGGCTGCCAAAAAGCGGCACGGTATGAACTTCCTCCACAAGCCGCGCCGGGTTTGCCGTCAACTCATCGCCCTCGATGCGCGCCAGAGCAAAGGGGTCGCAGGGGTCGTCGACAGACGCACGCATCAACGCGTCGACGCGCTCGCGCACCAGTCCCGTATCGGGTCCAAACACGAGGAATATGGAATAGGCAGGAGCTGGATTGGCAATAACGCGATCGACGTCGGAGGATTTAACGGCCGTCATGATGCTGCGGCGAACTCAGGTGCCCGCAACGAAATAGGAGGCCAGTCTTGAGCGAATATTTTCAGCAATTTCCTTCGCCGCACGATTTTCAGCGTCGCGCAGACCGCGCTCGCCTGCGAACCGTTGTTGCTGACCCGGGATATTGTAGGATACCCGCGCGAAAGTCTGGCCTCTCACGACAACTTTTCCTGTCGCAAGGTCGGTCAGTGTATAGTTGCTGTCGATTCCGTAATTGTTGATATCGGAGCGCGCGGTATTGATATCGACAATCACCTGGAGCTGTTGTGCAGTCAGTTTCACATCGAGGCGGTGCGTCGGAGAAGATCCGCCGCCGCCGCCCGTAAGATCGTAAATCAGTTCACTGCGTACGCCCACGCTCACGCGCGAAAGCCGGGAGCCGCCCGGCGCATCGATCGGCGCGACGTCGACACCGCTCAGCTGACCGGCGACGCTGGCGCTGCCCGCAGGCGTAGGCCGTTCGGCGTAAAGCGGCTGAAAACAGCCCGCGGTCAGACCGGCAAGCGCCAAGGCGCCGACAAATCTGACTATCCGCCTCGTGTCAGACAACGACATTCACGATCCTTTGCGGGACGACAATGACCTTTTTCGGGCTTTTACCGTCCAGCACCTTTTTTACCGCATCAAGGGCAAGAACGGCAGCCTCTATGTCAGATTTTCCTGCATCCCGGGCCACCGTCACGTCCGCCCGCTTCCTTCCATTGATTTGGACGGGCAAGGTAATATTGCTTTCCAGCAACAGATCGGCCTCGAGTTGTGGCCAATTCTCCGTAGCGACCAAGGTCTTATACCCCAACCTCGCCCAGCATTCTTCCGCAAGGTGAGGCATCATGGGGTGAAACAGCCGTACGAGGATGCCACCGGCTTCATGCAGCGCCCAGCAAAGGTCGCTTCCGGGGGGCTCTTCGATATTGCCGATGGCATCGCCGAGGGCGTTGGCAAGTTCGTAGATGTGGGCAACGCAGCGATTGAAGCGCAGTTTATCGATATCTTCGGAGACATGCGCCAGCGCACGGTGAGCGGCCTTGCGCACCGTGATGGCCTGTTCGCCGAAGCTGGCCGGGCGCGTCGCCGGTGCATCAATTTCGGCGATGTCACCGACAAGACGCCACAGGCGTTGCACAAAACGCCAGGCACCCTGCACACCTTCCTCGGTCCAGATTACGTCGCGATCGGGCGGCGAATCGGAAAGCATGAACCAGCGCGCAGTGTCTGCGCCGTAGGCAGCGATGATGTCGTCGGGATCCACCGTGTTCTTCTTCGATTTTGACATTTTCTCGATGGAGCCGATCTCGAGCGGTTCGCCTGTCGAGACCAGCACTGCTCTGCGGTCTTCGGCGGTACCTTCGATCTTTACGTTGGCAGGTTCGATCCAATCGCCGTTTTTTGCACGGTAGGTTTCGTGCACCACCATGCCTTGGGTGAAAAGCCCGGCGAAGGGCTCGTCGATATCGATGTGCCCTGTCTTCCGCATGGCGCGAGTGAAGAAACGTGAATAAAGCAGATGCAAGATCGCGTGCTCAATGCCACCGATGTATTGATCGACCGGGAGCCATTCATTTGCGACCGTGCGGTTCGTAGGCGCTGTTTCGATCCAAGGATCGGTAAATCGCGCGAAATACCAGGACGAATCGACGAACGTGTCCATCGTATCCGTTTCGCGGCGAGCGGGGCCGGAGCATTTCGGACATTTGACGTTCTTCCAGGTCGGATGGCGGTCAAGCGGGTTTCCCGGCTTGTCGAAACTCACGTCGTCAGGAAGGGTCACGGGAAGATCTTTTTCGGGAACCGGCACGGTGCCGCAACGCTCGCAATGAATAATCGGGATGGGGCAGCCCCAGTAACGTTGCCGCGAGATTCCCCAGTCGCGCAGCCGGTAGTTGACCTGTCGCTGCGCGACAGGCCTGTTACCCCGCATCTCCTTCTCCAATCGCCTGGCGACTTCTTCCTTGGCCTCCTCGATGGTCATCCCATCGAGGAAACGGGAATTGATGATTACGCCGTCGCCGTCATAGGCCAGGTCAGTGATGACAAAGGTCTTGGGGTCCTGACCGGGTGGGCACACCACCGGCGTATTGCCGAGGCCATATTTGTTGACGAAGTCCAGGTCACGCTGATCATGGGCAGGGCAACCGAAGATCGCTCCGGTGCCGTAGTCCATCAAAATGAAATTGGCGACATAGACCGGAAGTTTCCAATTGGAATCAAACGGGTGTATCGCCTTGATGCCGGTATCGAAGCCGAGCTTTTCGGCAGTATCTATTTCGGCCTGCGCCGTGCCCATGCGGTGACATTGCTCGATGAACGCCGCCAGTTTTGGATTCTTGACGGCGGCCGCTTGTGCCACAGGATGATCGGGCGATAGCGCCATGAACTTGGCGCCGAACAAGGTATCGGGACGAGTGGTGAAGATCTCCAATTCGGTTTCCTTGTTCGGAGTGGTCGCCGGATCCAGAGTAAAACGCAGCAGCAGCCCTTCAGAGCGCCCGATCCAGTTCTTCTGCATAAGCCGGACCTTGTCCGGCCAACGCTCGAGCGTATCGAGTGCCTTCAATAGATCTTCCGCGTAGTCGGTGATCTTGAAGAACCACTGCGTCAGTTCACGTTGCTCGACGATCGCGCCGGACCGCCACCCGCGGCCATCGATGACTTGCTCATTGGCAAGAACGGTTTGATCGACAGGGTCCCAGTTCACCTTTGACTCTTTACGCTCGACCAGTCCCACTTTTAGAAAGTCGAGAAACATCTTCTGTTGGTGCTTGTAATAAGCCGGGTCGCAGGTGGCGATCTCGCGGGCCCAATCGAGGGAAAGTCCCATAGATTGAAGCTGTTTTTTCATTGCAGCGATGTTGTCGTAGGTCCACGTCTTCGGATGGACCTTGCGATCGATGGCGGCGTTCTCGGCCGGCATGCCAAAGGCATCCCAGCCCATTGGATGCAGCACGGCATTGCCCATCGCGCGCTTATAGCGAGCGACCACATCGCCCATGGTGTAGTTGCGTACATGGCCCATATGGATCCGACCCGACGGATAAGGGAACATCTCGAGCACGTAATATTTGGGCCGCGGGTCTTCGTTTCGGGTCGCGAAGATGCTGTGATCGGCCCAGACTTTCTGCCAGCGGGCCTCAGCCTCGCGGGCGTTGTAACGCTCGTTTTTGTTCGTATCGGCGGTCATTGTGCGTCTGCAGCGGCGCGCGGAAGTGACACGAAACCGGTCGAACGGTCAACCGGCTTAGGAACATTCTGAAAACGCGCAACTACCGCAGGATAACTTAGGTAATTCCGAGTGCGCGGCGCACCGCGTCTAAAAGCGTGGCTCGGTCGTAGGGTTTTTCGATAACGGGGGCGTGGGGAAATTGGCCGGCATGCACGTCGTCGATTCGCATTCCGGTCAAGAAAATGAATGGGGTGCCTCTTGCGGCGAGCAGGGCGGCAAGCCCGAGACTGTTTATGTCCGGAGCGCTTAATTTTACGTCGAGCACCGCCAGGTTGAATTCCGGCTCGCCGCGGAGCAGCGCGAGTGCTTCAGGCACGCTGGCGACGGCAGCTACGTATTCTGCTCCAGCCAATTCGAGTGTTTGCTGAATGTCCAGGGCGATCAAAAATTCATCGTCCAGCACAAGACAGCGCTTGCCGGAAAGCAAAGTACCCGACTCTGGCAAGGCTGGTGTCTCCGGGGATGGAACTTTCTTTTGTCCTACGAATTGTCGATTGCAGCATTTAAAAAAGACACAGGCCGCGAAAATTCATGGTTGGACAGCTATCAGCAGCGTTGACTAGCTTTGGATGCGGGCAATTTTTCTGAGCCGACATATGGCTTCTTATGATTATCGGAGCAGTACGGCCGAATGGGTCTTTCACGCCTTGCGATCAGTGTCCGCTGCGCAGGCGGCCATCGCTGCGCGAGTTCTCGACTGAAGAACTTGCATTCGTAAAATCATTCAAGGTGGACGAACTTCGGGTTGAGGCCGGAGCGAGTTTTCTGCGCGAAGGCACGCGCAGCGAATATCTCTATTCGGTCCTGAGCGGCTGGGCCTTTCGCTACAAGATGCTCGACGATGGGCGCAGGCAAATTCTCAACTACGCTTTGCCGGCCGATATGCTGGGTTTGCAAGGTGCGCTCATGAACGAGATGGAGCACTCGGTTGAGGCGCTCACGCCCCTGGTCCTCTGCGTGTTCCCGCGCGGCAAACTGTGGGACCTTTACAGTCGTCTTCCCTCGCTGGCGTTTGACATAACATGGCTTGCGGCACGTGAGGAGCAACTTATCGATGAACATCTTGTGAGTCTTGGGCGCCGCACCGCGCTTGAGCGTGCAGCCTATTTGCTTTTGCACCTGTTTGTGCGGGCGGAGGAGGCCGGTCTGGTCAAGAACAGGAGTATCCAGTTTCCATTCACGCAGCAGCATCTGGCCGATACGCTTGGCATGTCACTGGTGCACACAAACAAGACGCTCAAGCGTCTATTCCTCACCAAGACAGTTCATTGGAAAGATCGCGTGTTTGAAATAGTCGATCGCACCGCGCTCGCCGGCATCGCTGGCAGCGATGTTACCCCTCATCGACCCCGGCCCTTTATTTGAAGTCGAGTGAATGGTGAGTTATAGGCAGCGAATGGCTGCCGCCCCTTCCGCGAATCTGGTTCAGGTTCGCACCGAAATAGTCAGAGCATGCCGCGATGCCGGCCGCGATCCCGCGGAGGTGACACTGATTGCGGTGTCCAAGACCTTCGCGCCTGATGCAATCGAATCGGTGATCGCTGCGAGTCAGCGCGTCTTCGGAGAAAATCGGGTCCAGGAGGCAAAAACGAAATGGCCTTCTTTGCTTTCGAGGCATGAAGGCATTCAATTACACCTGATCGGCCCTCTTCAGTCCAACAAGGCAAAAGACGCGGTTGCTCTATTCGATGCGATCCATTCCGTCGATCGAGTCAGCTTGTGCGAGGCGCTGGGGAAAGAAATCGGGAAGCAAAAACGGCAACCGGTCCTTTTTGTTGAGATCAACACCGGCGCAGAGACGCAAAAAGCCGGCGTGCTGCCGCAAGACGCTGACGGCTTTCTCGCGGCGTGTCGCGACCAATTTGGGCTGAGAATTTCCGGCCTCATGTGCATTCCTCCCCTTGACGAAGCTCCCGGGCCCCATTTCGCGCTCACTGCCAAGATTGCGAAACGCAATGGTCTGAAATTGTTGTCGATGGGAATGAGTGCCGATTTTTCCGCAGCGATTGCGCTTGGCGCGACCCATGTTCGTGTAGGTAGCGCGATATTTGGTGAACGGGCCAAGTAAGAGCGACCGGGAAGGGGCTACTCGACGACGATTCTCGTGCGGGGGCCCAGTCGAGCAAGAATTCTGCGCAACGAATTGATTTCCAGCGCGACGCAACCCGCGGTCGGAGTAAATCCTTGCCTTGCCGCATGAATAAATACCGCGCTCCCGCGGCCGGCAACGCGTGGACGCGTATTGTGATCGATCTCTATGATGAAATCGTAGAGATTGTCCTTGCGCGCCAGCCGATCGGCATCTGCGTCTGCTGGCACTTTGATCGGTCGATTGTACCGCCGGTCGGCGGGATTTTCGCACCAGCCGTCATTGGAGGTTATTCGTTGCACCGGCAACGACGTGGTCGGGCGCGGATGCTTATCTGCGCGCCACCAAAGCTGCCTTAGCCGGAAATTGCCGCGTGGCGTGCTGCCATCGCCTTCCCGCTTGTTGGCCTTGATGCCGCCACGCCCGAGTGCCACTGGCAATGCCAGCATTCCTGCTATGAGCCAGCCGCGGCTTGAATCGCCTGCCTTGCGGCGTACTGTGATGCGGGACAAGGACCGTTTGGGCATTGTGACGGACTATTGGCCTAAATGGCAGTTCCTGCTTGCTCTTTTAGCGATGAATGTTCTATTCCGCGACTGCGGCAAGCGCTGCGTTTGCGTGCTTGAAAGGCCTTGGGACGATGGCCAATAAGCGAACAATTCTGATTGTCGATGACGACGCCGAACTTCGCGAGGCATTGGTCGAGCAGTTGGCGCTGCACGAAGAGTTCGAGGCTGTCGCTGTCGAAAGCGGGACCAAGGGAGTGCAAGCCGCGAAAAATGGACAAGTAGACCTGGTGATCATGGACGTCGGCTTACCGGATGTGGACGGTCGCGAGGCGGTGCGCATTTTGCGCAAGAGTGGCTTCAAGGCGCCAATCATCATGTTGACTGGGCATGACACCGACTCCGACACTATTCTCGGCCTCGAATCCGGTGCGAACGATTATATCACCAAGCCTTTCCGATTTGCGGTGCTGCTCGCGCGCATCCGCGCACAACTGCGGCAGCACGAGGCGAGCGAAGACGCAGTATTCATCATCGGGCCCTATACATTCAGACCCAGCTCCAAGCTGCTGCTGAGTCCCAAGGGAAACAAAGTTCGGCTCACGGAAAAAGAGACAGCCATTCTCCGCTATCTCTATCGGGCGGGGCAAAAACCGGTGTCGCGCGAGACACTGTTGCAGGAAGTATGGGGCTATAATTCCGGCGTCACCACCCACACGCTCGAAACCCACATTTACCGTCTGCGGCAAAAGGTCGAAAAGGACGCGGCCGCTCCGGCTATCTTGGTGACTGAAGCCGGCGGTTATAAGCTCGTTCCGTGATTCACGCACACATCAATTCGGCATTCCGCGGATAGACGGTATGGGTCTCGAAGAAGACATCGCCTTTTTCGAACGAGTGCCGCCGTTGGCGGCGCTCGGCAAGCAAGCATTGCGGATTCTGGCGATCGGCGCTGAAACACGTCATCTACAAAGCGGAGCGGTGCTCTTCTATGCCGGCGAACTTGCTGACGGCGGATATGTTGTCCAGGAAGGCTCGCTGCTGCTTGAACCAGGCACGCTGGCCGAAGGCAACGAAATCACCGTCGGTCCCGGAACGCTGATCGGCGAGCTGGCCTTGCTTACCAACACGGTGTGTCAGGCAACGGCGATCGCGAAGGAACCGACAGTCGTCGTGCGAATACCGCGCAACTTGTTCAGAAAAATGTTGGAGGGTTATCCGGCCGCCGCGGAGAAGCTGCGCGACAGCATGACCGAACGGCTACAGGCCTGGTCCAAGGAGCTCGCTAGCGTGAAGATCGACCTGGAAAGACGTGGGAAGCGCTGACGCTCGCCGCTCGTTTAAAGTTCGATCGTGGCTGTTACCGGCACGTGGTCGGACGGGCGCTTTGCGCCGCGATAATCTTTCGCGATTCTGATTTCCGAAATGTGAGCAGCGAGCGCGTCCGAGGTCCAGACATGATCAAGCCTGCGGCCGCGATCAGCCGTGCGCCAGTTGTCCATCGCACGGTAGCTCCACCACGTGTAGAGTTTCTCCGGCTCCGGCGTGTGCACGCGCATGCAATCAACCCATCCACCTGACTTTTGCGCCGCAACGAGCTTCTCGCATTCGATCGGCGTATGCGAAACCACCCTGATCATTTGCTTGTGGCTCCAGACGTCATGCTCGAGCGGCGCAACATTGAGGTCACCCACCAGCATGGCATGTGTCGATCTTTCAGGCCGCAACCCATTATGCGCCTGCATTTCGACAAGGAAGTCGAGTTTGTGCCGAAATTTTGGATTGATGTCCGGGTCAGGCTCGTCGCCGCCAGCGGGCACATAAAAATTGTGAAGCGTAATCGGAGCTTTCAGCTTCGCGCGCTCTCCCAATGTTACGGAAATATGCCGGCAATCAATCTTCCCGCAAAAATTTTGAATGTCGACCTGTTCAAAGGGAATGCGCGAAAGCACAGCAACGCCATGATACCCTTTTTGTCCGTTAAGCGCCGCGTGCTCATAGCCAAGACGCCTGAAACGCTTCATTGGGAAGATGTCGTCCGGACATTTCGTCTCCTGCAGGCAGAGCACGTCCGGTCGCACGCTCTTGAGAAATCTGGCGACCAGATCAATGCGTAGGCGCACCGAATTGATATTCCAGGTCGTGATTTTCAGTGACATTTGCTTGCAACATAGGGCTTCGCGCGCGGACTTTCCATTCGCCCCGGCTGCGATTGACCCGGCCATCCACGTGTTAATTTTTTTGCCGCCACAAAGACGGCATGCGCGACACAAAGCCGGGCATGACGCATGCCGCCGGATATTCAATCAATTGGAATTGGAATTGGGATAGCGGGTGTAGTCGATTTTGAACAATCCCGGATCGGGACGCTTGCTGGTGTCAAGATTATACACCGCGACGGTGGTGTCGAAGCCCTGCGGGTCGGTTACGGTCCATTGCTTGAGCTGCATATCCTTGGCGCTGAACATGATCATCAGCCGGCTGGTGCCGACAATTCCGCTCTTTTCCTCAGCGACCACCGTGACGAATACGTCGTCGGCATAGACCGCAATCAGATGCGTATCCTTCGCGAGGTCGACGCGATCGGCGAGCAGGAACCGCAAGGGTGTCTGTGACAAAGGATAGACGTCCTGGGTTGCCAGCCGGCGGTCTCGCACCACCACCGACGAACCGTCCGCGATCAGCTCTATGGGACTCGGGTCGTCGTACTCAAATCGAACCTTGCCCGGCTTGGAGATGTAGAAATCTCCCTGGGTTCGGCTGCCGTCCGGACCGACCTGGATGAAATTTCCGGTCAAGGTCTGCACGCCGGACAAATAGGTGTTCACGCGGTCGACGATGCCGCGTTGTTCTGGGGTGAGGGTGCCCTGCGGGCTGGGCTTGCCAAGCAGTGCCGCGAAAGGATTGGAGACCGGATTTTGCTGTCCCGGTGCAACCTGCCCGCGGGCTGGAACCGAAGGTTTGGCTACCGGCGCGGGCCCGGTTGGCTGCGCCTGCGACGCTGAAGGGCGGGACGATGGAAGGGGAACGCCCTGAGCGGCGGCCGGAACGGCAAGACAGGCAAACAATGCTGCCAACGCCAATTTATGGCCAGTTTGCCTCTTGTTGTGAGCCGCCATCATGTTCTCCGCCTCGCGCCCCCGCGGTATCGCGATGGGCTCTATATGGGCCAGCTGTGGCGATTTCGCGGCCCAGGTTCCCGGCAATCTCTGGCTTAATCGTGAAGCTGACGATTCTCAATAGCGCTCGTCGGCAGGATCTTCAGGAATCAGGATCTCGCGCTTGCCCGCGTGGTTGGCCTGCCCAACGATGCCCTCTTCTTCCATGCGTTCCATAATAGTGGCCGCGCGGTTGTACCCAATCTGAAGACGGCGCTGGATATAGGAGGTCGAGGCTTTGCGATCGCGCCTGACAATGGCGACGGCCTGCTGGTAGAGATCGCTGCCATCTGCGGCTCCCATCCCCGTCGAATCAAAGACGGGATTGCCGTCCTCATCCTCCTCTCCGCCCGCCGTGACCTCCTCGAGATATTCCGGCACGCCCTGCGACTTCAGATGCCGGACCACCTTTTCGACTTCGTCATCCGACACAAAGGGTCCATGCACGCGGCTGATGCGCCCGCCTCCGGCCATAAGAAGCATATCGCCCTGACCGAGCAATTGCTCGGCGCCTTGCTCGCCCAGGATGGTGCGGCTGTCGATTTTTGAGGTGACCTGGAACGACACGCGGGTGGGGAAGTTCGCCTTGATGGTGCCGGTGATGACGTCTACCGACGGACGTTGCGTGGCCAGAATGACATGAACACCGGCGGCGCGCGCCATCTGCGCCAAACGCTGGATGGCGCCTTCGATATCCTTGCCGGCCACCATCATCAGGTCGGCCATCTCGTCGACCACCACCACCAGGTAAGGCAACGGGTCGAGGTCAAGGTCTTCCTTTTCGTAAACCGCCTCACCGGTCTCTTTGTCGTAGCCGGTATGGACGGTGCGCGTGAGTGTCTCGCCCTTTGCCTTGGCCTCGACGACGCGCGCATTGTAGCCGTCGATGTTACGCACACCGAGCTTCGACATTTTCTTGTAGCGGCCTTCCATCTCGCGCACGGCCCACTTGAGCGCGACCACGGCCTTCTTGGGATCGGT
>DAISKM010000042.1:8425-13053 GCA_036820945.1 Pseudolabrys sp. | reverse complement strand
CTGCGGGGGTGCCGCTCGATCCTTCTTTTTCCGAGCAGAAAAACATTTTGAAACGGTGTCACGGCCTGTTCTACCGCTGCGCCGATGGTACCGAGGCGCGAAGGTTCAATCGCTTGCTGATCGAGGCCGGCCTGATCAAGGGCCTTTGATGCGCGGGCTTTGCAAGCCCTGGTTGGCCGGATAGGTTGCGACCCAAGACATAAAGCGGGAGGGGATGCATGGCGGAAAGTGCCGCCGTGACTGCAACCAATTCCAAAAATGCGACTGCGGCCAGCGCGGCGGTTGCGCTCGATGATGTAGTTGTCGCGTTCAACGTGGCCCCCGCGGGGATTTACACGGCCGTTGATCGCGCGACGCTTCATATCGGAGATGGCGAATTCGTTGCGATCGTGGGGCCGACGGGTTGCGGCAAGTCCACGCTACTTAATGTGACTGCTGGGTTGCTCACGCCTGCCGCAGGCAAGGTCAATATTTTTGGCAGGCCGCTGTCCACGCTGAACCGGCAGGCCGGTTACCTGTTCCAGGCCGACGCGCTCTTTCCATGGAAGACAGCCATCGAGAACGTTGCAATCAGCCTGCACGTCGCCGGCGTACGTGCGGGCGACGCGCAGGCACGCTCCAAGGAATGGCTTGCTCGCGTTGGCCTCGATGCATTCGCCGACCGTTATCCGCATATGTTGTCCGGTGGACAACGCAAGCGCGTCGGTCTCGCGCAGGTTCTGATCCGTGATCCAAAGATCCTGCTTATGGATGAGCCCTTTGGTCCACTCGACGCCCAAACACGCCAGATCATGGGCAACCTGCTGCTCGACCTGTGGACCGCGGACCGCAAGGCGGTTCTGTTCGTCACACACGATCTGGAAGAGGCAATTGCATTGTCCGATCGCGTCGTGATCATGTCCGCGGGACCCGCCGCGCACATCATTGGCGACTGGCGCGTCCCGCTCGCGCGACCGCGCGACACATCCGAAGTCAAGCTCGATCCCGCATTCCACGAACTCCACCGCGAAATCTGGCAGAAGCTGAAAGCCGAAGTCCTCAAGGGCTACGCTCGCAGCGAGGGAGCTTGATGCGGGTGGAATTTTGTTGAGCTAGTCTTGTTTGTCATAGCGATGTCCAACAACATCGATGGGAGAAGGCAATGTCGAAACTACGTCAACTGCTCGCCGTCGCTGCCGGTGCATTACTACTGGCGGGCACCGCTCAGGCGGCCGAGGTTTTCACGATCACGTCCTCGGCTTTCAAGGACGGGCAATTGCTGCCGAAGAAGATGGCCGGTGACAACAAGGCCAATCCGAATTGCGTCGGCGAAAATGTGTCGCCTGCGCTTAGCTGGACGAACGTGCCGGCCGGCACCACCAGCTTTGCGCTGATCATGACCGATCCGGAAGGCCGCGGCACGGGCGTCGACCACTGGATCGCCTACGGCATTCCGGCGTCGGTCACCTCGTTCGCAGAAGGCGAAACCAGCAAGCCTTCGGACAAATATATCGGCGGCATCGGCACCGCGAAGCAGAGCATCTATATGGGCCCCTGCACGCCACCCGGACCGCCGCACCACTACACCTTCGTGCTGATCGCAACCGATCTCGATCCGAAGGCGCTGCCGCCCGGTCTCACTAAGCTGGAGCTGTTCGACAAGCTTCAAGGCCATGTGAAAGGCTCGACCGGCATTATCGGCCTGTTCCGCAACCCGTACTGATGCCGCTCTGAGGCGCGCAACGAGGAGGACTTGGCCGCAATGTCGCGCATCAAACTCCTCTTGCTGCAGATATCGGTGGCGGTGGTGAGTATCGCGCTCTGGCACGTGCTCACCACCTATCCCATCTTCGGAAGATTGCTTCTGCCGCCGTTCTTCTTTTCCAATCCAGTCGATGTGGCGAAGCAGATTGTCACCTGGTTTGCCACTGGCGTGATCTGGAAGCATCTCTGGGTCACGTTGATAGAGTCGGTACTTGCGTTCGTCATCGGGTCAATTGGCGGCGTGTTGGTCGGCTTCTGGTTCGCGCGTCAGCCAAGGACGGCAGCCGTATTCGATCCATACGTGAAGATGATAAACGCGCTGCCGCGTGTCGTGCTGGCGCCGATTTTCGCGCTTTGGCTTGGTCTTGGCATCTGGTCGAAGGTCGCGCTCGGCGTGACCCTCGTTTTCTTCATTGTCTTCTTCAACGTCTATCAGGGCGTGAAAGAAGTCAGCCCGACCGTGCTGGCAAATGCGCGCATGCTTGGAATGAGCGAGCGCCAGCTGATGCGCCATGTCTACTGGCCGTCGGCATTGTCATGGATGTTCTCCTCCCTGCACACCTCGGTCGGCTTTGCGGTCGTGGGCGCGGTCGTGGGCGAATATCTGGGCGCGGCTGCCGGCCTCGGCTATCTGATCCAGCAGGCGGAGGGCGTATTCGACGTGGCGGGGGTTTTCGCCGGCATGTTTGTGCTTGCGACCTTTGTCATCGTCATCGACACCATTGTCAGCATCGTTGAAAAGCGCCTTCTGGTCTGGCGCCCGACGGCCGCTGAGAGCAGACCCTAGGGAACTGCGGCGCCTGCGCGGGGACGAACGGAGTAACACCCAAGTGAGACCTAGTCAGTGACTGCACACTGGCCTATCGTTCGATGAGCCCTACGAAAAAGACTTTATCAATGGAGGAAATCATGCCCGCAATGTTCCGACGGCTTGCCGCGACGTTTGCCGCGCTCATGCTGTCGAGCGGTCTTGCGCTCGCGCAATCCAAGGTCACGCTTGCGGTGGGGGGCGGCAGTTGTCTGTGCTATTTACCCACGATGCTCGCGCAGGCGCTTGGCGAATATGAGAAGGCCGGCGTCAATGTCGAGATCGTCGATTTCAAGGGCGGTTCGGAATCGCTAAAGGCCGTGATCGGCGGCAGCGCCGACGTTGTATCGGGTTATTTCGATCACTGCGTGAACCTCGCCGCCAAAGGACAGCACCTGCAGTCCTTCGTGGTCTATGACCGTTATCCCGGCTTCGCTTTGGTGGTTTCACCCAAGCAGACGTCGGCGATCAATTCGATCAAGGACCTTGCCAACAAGAAAATCGGCGTCAGCGCTCCCGGTTCTTCTACCGACTTCTTCCTCAAATACATGTTGAGCAAGAACGGCGTTGATCCTAATTCGGTCGGCGTGATCGGTGTCGGACTCGGCGCAACCGCCGTTGCGGCAATGGAGCAGGGGACCATCGATGCGGCCATCATGCTCGATCCGGCGGTTACCATCCTGCAAGGCAAAAACAAGGACTTGAAGCTTCTCAGCGATACGCGCAGCCAGAAGGACACGCTGGCCGTGTTCGGAGGCGAATATCCGGGCGGCGCCCTCTACACGCGGGCTGAATGGATCGCCTCGCACGAAAAAGAAGTGCAGGCGATGACCAATGCGATCATCGCAACCTTGAAATGGATCCATTCGCATACCCCGGAGGAAATCGCCGACAAGATGCCCGCGAACCTCGTCGGCCAGGATAAGGCGCAATACGTCGCCGCGCTCAAGAATACGCTGCCGATGTATTCGGAAACCGGCCGCATGGATCCCAAGGGCGCAGCCGCGGTGCTCGCCGTGTTCAGCCAGTCGTCGCCGGAGGTAGCCAAGGCGAATATCGATCTCTCTAAGACTTACACCAACAAGTATGTGGACGCAGCGAACAAGACGACCGGGATGAAGTAGGTCTAATTCAGACCAGGCTTACTTCCACACATTGCGTCATGGCCGGGCTTGTCACCGCAAGTCGGGTATACCCGACTTGCGGCAAGTCACTGTTTTTGCGCAACTCGGGCAGGCCCGAGTTGCGCGTGCCATCAACGTCTTGGGATATGCTCAAAGACGTGGATGCCCGGCACAAAGCCGGGCATGACGATAGAAGACCATCGCCTCGATGAATATTCTGTCTATCCAGTCGCACGTTGCTTACGGACACGTCGGAAATGCGGCTGCAGTGTTTCCGCTGCAACGGATCGGGGTGGAAGTCTGGCCCATCCACACGGTGCAATTCTCCAACCACACTGGTTATGGCAGCTGGAAGGGCCGCGTTTTCGATGCAGGCATGATCGGCGAGCTGATGGCGGGCATCGAGCAGCGCGGCGTCCTCGGCAAATGCGACGGCGTTCTGTCGGGTTATATGGGTTCGGCCGATATCGGTGCCGCCATTCTCGATGCCGTGGCAACTGTAAAGCGCGCCAATCCATCTGCGAAATATTGCTGCGATCCGGTCATTGGGGACGTGGGTCGTGGAATCTTTGTCAGCGAAGGCATTCCGGAGTTCATGCGGACCAGGGCCGTTTCTGCCGCCGATTTCATCACGCCCAACCAGTTCGAGCTGGACTATCTCAGCAGGCGTGCCAGCGGAACGCTGCGCCAGGCTCGCGATGCCGTCAAAGCCGTCCATGACATCGGTCCGCGGGCAATTCTTGTCACTTCGCTGCACACGCAAGATACGCCGGAGGATTGCATCGATCTTCTCGCCTCGAACCAGAGCGGTTGCTTTATGGTGCGCACGCCGCGGCTCCCGCTGGCTGTGAACGGCGCAGGCGATGCCATCGCGGCACTTTTTTTCGCGCATTACCTGCGGACCGCAGAGATCGGGGAGGCGCTGTCGCTGGCATCCTCGGCGATATTCGGCG
>DAISKM010000042.1:0-8415 GCA_036820945.1 Pseudolabrys sp. | reverse complement strand
TCGTGCCGAGAATCTTGATTGAGACGGACGCGTTCGCCAGCGGTTTTTCCTCGCTGTCCGATGCGCTGTCGCGTGCATCTTCGGCAATATTCGGAGTGCTGGCGAAAACCGTCGAGGCGGGAGGGCAGGAAATCCAGCTCACTGCCGCGCAGGACGAAATCGTGCGGCCAAGCCGCCTCTTCGAAGCAAGAGATCTTGGTCGATGAAGGGTGCGCCATCGATCTTTCATATCGGCCGTCTGGATCTTTCATTCGCGCCAAAACCCTGGACCTTTGCCGTCGAACGGCGCGCCGAGATCAACGCCTATTTCGAGGCGATGAGACGCGAGAAGCCGACACTGTGGAACGGCCGTGTCCTGCTGTTGCATCGTCAGATCGTTGAGCAAGGCATGCTGCGTGGCCAGTATCTGGAAACGGACTATGCGAGCTTTGCCGCCTGGCGCCATTGGGGCAGGCCAGCTGCCGGCGTACGCGACTGCTTCAGTGCCGCGGCAATGCGCAGCGCGGACGGCGCATTCCTGCTTGCCGTGATGGGCCCGCATACATTCAACGCGGGAAGAATCTATTTTCCCTGCGGCACGCCCGATCCCAACGACGTCGTCGGCGACAAAGTCGATCTTGATCTGAGCGTGAGGCGAGAGCTCAAGGAAGAAACCGGGCTCGATATCGCCGAGTTCGATGCCGAGGCGGGGTGGGACATGGTTGTCGACGGCCCGCTTATCGCGTTGATCAAGGTTTTGCATTCGAGCGAAAAGGCGATAGCCCTGCGCGAACGTGTTCTTGCGCATCTTAAGCGAGAGGAAAAACCGGAACTGGCTGATGTCCGCGTCGTCCGTGGCCAGAGCGATTTTGATCGCGCCATGCCCGATTTCATCCGGGCGTTTCTGACGGCGCGATTTGCGCCGGGTTGAGGAGCCGCAGCTACCAGATGCGCGGAATCAGCCGAAAGCGGGTGCCTCGGCAATAGTCGATATAGCCGGGCAGGTTCTGTTTCAGAAAGTATTCCTCATCCAGCAGCCGCCAGAGCAGCACCGGAACCAACGGAACGATGAGCAGCATGGCCCAGAACGATCCAAGTGCCAGCGGAGTGAGAATGAGCAACAGCAGGGCACCCGAATACATCGGATGCCTGACGATGGAATATACGCCGGTTGAGATCACTGGCTGGCCCGCCTCGACTCTGATTGTTGAAGCAGCATAGCGGTTCTGTTTGAGCACGATAAAAAAGATGACGAAGGCCAACGCCACCCCGGCGTTGGCAGCGAGGACGAGCCAGAGTGGTACGGCTGACCAGTGCCAGCGATGGTCCAGACCAGGCAGCACCAGCGCCACTACGAATCCAAGCAGCGTAATGGCCATGATGATTTTCTGCGAAACTCTGTCCTCGGCAAACGGCCCGGCACGCATGCGCCTTTCGACCAGCTTGGGGTCATGCTTCAGGAAATAGATACTGATCGCTGTCGTGGCTGCGACGAACACCAAGCCATAGAGCCAGCCCTGCCAAAAATCCAATGAGCCTGCCGGAACGAACAGCATGGCGGCCATCGCAAGGAGGAATAGTGCCGACCTTGCCCAGGCCTGATGACCAAGCGTGTTCGCTTTCACGTCATTGTTCTCCGTGCATAAACCCCGGCGGGGCCGTGCAGCCTCCGCATCTGACCGCGCCGAATTGGCAGCGGTCCTGACCTAATGCGGACGCTTGATTTAGCCGCGCTTTCCGGTAAAAAGCAGGCCGCTGCGGTTAACGCGGACTTTACCTAAATCCGCGACGCTGACCGACGAACGAGGGAACTTGTGATCACGGCGCGCTCACATACCTGCGCGATCGAGCGGACGGCGGGCGACGCCGGGTCCGCGGTCTCCCTCATTCTGGGCACGCTCCTTCTCCTTATCCGCCCCTGAGGGCCGGCTGGGCATATGAGCCTGGGCACTCGGGGGATCTGACGGAGAACCCATAGAGCGCCCCAGTGGCGCATTCACGAGAAGGACAATTTTTATGACTGGCAATTCCAAGTCCGACAAGGACCGCGTCGTCATATTCGACACGACCTTGCGCGATGGCGAACAGTGTCCCGGCGCAACCATGACGCATGAAGAAAAGCTCGAGGTTGCCGAGCTGCTCGACGACATGGGCGTGGATATCATCGAGGCCGGCTTCCCGATCGCCTCTGAAGGCGACTTCGCGGCCGTGCAGGAGATAGCTCAAAGGTCGAAGAAAGCTGTCATTTGCGGTCTCTCGCGCGCTGCCTTCAAGGACATCGACCGCTGCGCCGAGGCGATCAAGCCGGCCAGGCGCAAGCGCATCCACACCTTCATCTCAACTTCGCCCGTGCATATGAAATACAAGCTCCAGAAGGAGCCGCACGAAGTCTTCGAGATGGTGGTCGCCCAGGTCACGCGCGCGCGCGGCTATACCGACGACGTCGAGTGGTCAGCCGAGGATGCCACTCGAACCGAGCACGACTTCCTCTGCCGTTGCGTGGAGGCGGCAATCAATGCGGGCGCGACCACGATCAATATTCCCGACACCGTCGGTTATACGGTGCCGGAAGAATATTTCGCGCTTATCGAGATGCTGCACATGCGCGTTCCGAACGCCGATAAAGCTCGCTTCTCGACCCACTGCCACAATGACCTCGGAATGGCGGTCGCCAATTCGATGGAAGGCGTAAAGGCGGGCGCACGGCAGATCGAATGCACCATCAACGGCATCGGAGAACGTGCCGGCAATGCCGCGCTCGAAGAAGTCGTGATGGCGATGAAAGTGCGCAACGACGTTCTGCCGTTTCACTGCGGCGTCGATAGCACCATGCTCACGCGCGCATCCAAGCTTGTCGCAGCAGCCACGTCATTTCCGGTGCAGTACAACAAGGCGATCGTCGGACGAAATGCGTTCGCGCATGAAAGCGGCATTCATCAGGACGGCATGCTGAAGAATGCGCAGACCTATGAAATCATGACGCCGGAATCGGTCGGCGTGAAACAGACCTCCCTGGTGATGGGGAAGCATTCGGGGCGGCACGCTTTCATCCACAAGCTCGAGGAGCTGGGTTACGAACTTGCCGGCAACCAGCTTGAGGATGCATTTGTTCGCTTCAAGGCACTGGCAGATCGCAAAAAGCAGATCTATGACGAGGACATCGAAGCCCTTGTCGACGAAGAAATCGCGCACGCTCACGACCGCATCAAGGTGCTGTCATTGACTGTGATTGCCGGCACCATGGGTCCGCAGACGGCGACGCTCACTCTCGATATCGATGGAGAGCATGTCACCACGCAGTCGACCGGCAACGGGCCGGTGGATGCGATTTTCAAGGCGATACGCGCCCTGGTGCCGCATGAGGCAACGCTCGAGCTCTATCAGGTGCATGCGGTGACGGGCGGCACCGATGCGCAGGCGGAAGTGTCGGTGAGACTCTCGGAAAACGGCCGATCATTTGCCGCGAAAGGTGCCGATCTCGACACGCTAGTGGCCTCCGCCAAGGCCTATCTCGGTGCGCTGAACAAGCTCATCAGCAAGCGCAACAAGACAGCAACTGCGGAGCGGCGGATTCACTCGACCGACGTGGGTTGAAACATAGAGTCATATCTTGTGAACGCCGCTGCTTAACAAATCGGGCCGCGGCGTTTACTAAATCGGCGCTTTGTTCCATGTAGAAGCACAAAATCACATTTTGTCCGCATTTCGTACGCTTTGGCGGCAAAATTCGCAGGTATCCGCCTGGCGCATCACCCACTCAAAAGTTGGGGACTCATCGGAATGAAGAAACTTCTTTGCGCGGGCGTGTTCGCGCTCGCGATCACCGGCTTGTTGCCGAATATTTCACCGGCGCGCGCGATGGAGGTCATGGGGGCCCAAGCGTCCGCCTCGATCAACATTGCGCGTATCAAGAACGTGCTGAAGTTGACCCCGGCGCAGGAGCACCATTGGGCTCCCGTGGAAGCGGCACTGCGCGATCTCGCACGCAAACAGCAGGCACAGACTGAGTCGACCAGCCTCGTGCGACGCATCAGCAATCGCGTGGTGACTGTTGTGCTCAATAGCGCTGCTGTCCAGCGGCTCGCGGTCGCGGCGCGTCCTCTGGTCGCCTCGCTCGACCACGAGCAGATGCGGGCGGCGCAAGGACTTGCCCAGGAGATGGGCCTGGGGCCGGTCGTCGCTGCATTGCGATAAAGTTCGACCGGCACCGAATCGTCGTAAACTTGCGGGAACAAACCGCTCGGACTTCTGGTTGCACCGAGTGAGCTCAGACGGAGCGGCGTCGCTTCGTCGCAGCCCTTTATGCCTTGGCCACTGGCGCAGCAATCGCTTGCGCGCGCTGAGTATTTGTCAAAAAGCTGTTAAGCGTTGGCATTAGGTCTACTTGCCGGGAAACGGGTTTAGTGCCACCCTAACTGGCAGAAAAACAAGGTAAAAGCCGGGTTCGCCCGACCAACTGGAGGAAGACGTCTATGCGCAAGTGGCTTCTCGCGGCGGCTGCGGCCGCCATTTTCGTAGCTCCTGTTGCCGCAACGGCGCAGGCGCCGATCGTGATCAAGTTCAGTCACGTGGTGGCGCCGAACACGCCCAAGGGCAAGGGCGCCGACAAGTTCAAGGAACTTGCCGAAAAATACACCAACGGCAAGGTCAAGGTTGAGGTCTACCCCAACTCGACGCTCTACAAGGACAAGGAAGAGCTGGAAGCCTTGCAGCTTGGCGCGGTGCAGATGCTTGCGCCGTCGAACTCCAAGTTCGGCCCGATGGGTATCAAGGACTTCGAGGTGTTCGACCTGCCGTTCCTGCTGCCGAATCTCGCCTCGCTGCGCAAGGTCACAGAAGGGCCGATCGGCCAGAAGATGCTCAAGCTTTTGGAGCCGAAGGGCATGATTGGCCTGGCCTACTGGGACAACGGCTTCAAGCAGATGAGCGCGAACAAGGCGCTACGTATGCCGGAGGACTACAAGGGACTGAAATTCCGCATCCAGTCTTCGAAGGTGCTGGAAGCGCAGTTCCGTCTGCTGGGCGCGACACCGCAGGTGATGGCCTTCTCCGAAGTCTATCAGGCGCTGCAGACCGGTGTGGTTGACGGTCAGGAGAACACGCCGTCGAATATGTACACCCAAAAATTCCATGAAGTGCAGAAGTACACGACGCTGACCAACCACGGCTATATCGGTTATGTGGTCGTCGTGAACAAGAAATTCTGGGACGACTTGCCGGCCGACATTCGTGACAAGCTCGCGAAGGCGATGAACGAAGCGACGGTTTACTCCAACAAGATCTCCGAGTCGGAGAATGTGGAAGCGCTGGACGAGATCAAGAAGTCGGGCAGGACGGAGATCATCAATCCGACCGGCGCCGAAATGGCGGCGATGCAGAAGGCGATGGAGCCGCTCTATCAGGACATGGCCAGCCGCGTCGGCAAGCAGCTGATCGAAGACGTCCGCAAGACGGCACAGGGCGTAACCAACTAATCAATTAACGAGCCCCGGCTTCAACGCTGGGGCTCGTCAGCTTCCAGGGTGGGGGATTCCAGTCGTCAATTGACGTACGGACGGGTGCCATGGGGCGGCTTCCGTCCATAGCTCGGGGTCGCCCGCTGCGGGGATGTCAAAGTCCCCAAGCACGTGAGGCGTAGGTGCTTCTTCGTATTCTCGATCGTTTAGAGGAAATTCTGATCGCGACCCTGATCGCGGCGGCGACGCTGCTGATCTTTGTGGCCGTTGTGCAGCGCTATGCGCTCGGCGTCCCGTTCCTTTATCCCCTCGTCTATCACATCAACCTGACCTGGGCTCAGGAACTGTGCATCTACATGTTCGTGTGGATGGCGAAGTTCGGCGCCGCTTATGGCGTCCGCACCGGCATCCATGTCGGCGTCGACGTTGCCGTCAACATGATGGAGCCTGGCCCTCGAAAAAAAGTCGTTCTGTTCGGCCTTTTATGCGGTGCGCTGTTCACCTTCGTGGTCGGCACCATGGGCGCAAAGTTCGTGATCGAGCTTTACCCCACCGATCAGGTCTCGCCCGACATGGAGTTGCCGCGTTGGATCATCTTCCTCTGTGTGCCGCTCGGCTCTTATCTGATGTGCTTCCGATTTCTACAGGTCGCCTGGTCATTCTGGCGCACAGGCGAGCTGCCGCATCATGACCCTGGCCATGTCGAAGGCGTCCTCGAAAGTCCGGCAGCAGCAAGGGATCTGGCCCGATGAACAGCGCCCTCATCTTTGGCCTGCTGATCGCGCTGATGCTGACCGGAATGCCGATTTCGATCGCGCTTGGCCTGACCGTGCTCAGCTTCCTGTTCGTGATGACCTCGGAGCCGATTGATGCTGTCGCGCTTAAGCTCTTTACCGGCCTTGAGAGATTCGAGCTCATGGCGATCCCGTTCTTTATTCTCGCCGGCAATTTCCTGACCCACGGCGGCGTCGCGCGCCGCATGATCGCCTTCGCAAGCTCAATGGTCGGACACTGGTATGGTGGCCTCGGACTGGCGGCGGTGGTCGCCTGCGCTCTATTTGCCGCCATTTCCGGCTCCTCGCCGGCGACGGTGGTTGCGATCGGCTCCATCTTGCTTCCGGCCATGGTGAAGCACGGTTATCCGAAACGCTTCGGCGCCGGTGTGATCGCGACTTCGGGTGCTCTCGGCATCTTGATTCCGCCTTCGATCGTAATGGTGCTGGTTGCGGTAGCCACCGGCGGCAGCGTGGCGATCGATCCGGAAGGCAAGCGCGTCTTGTCGGCTTCGGTGGCACAGCTGTTCATGGCCGGTGTAATTCCCGGCCTGATCCTTGCCACGATGCTCGGGATGACCACCTTTTACCGCGCCTGGAAAAACAACTATCCGCGCATGCAGAAGGCAACCTGGCTGGAGGCGCTGCGCGCATTCCGTGATTCGATATGGGGCCTTCTACTGATCTTCATCGTGCTGGGCGGTATCTATACCGGCGCCTTTACGCCGACCGAAGCCGCCGCCATGAGCGCGGTCTATGCCTTTGTCGTGGCCGTGTTCGTGTATCGCGATATGAAGTTGACCGAAGTACCGAAAGTGTTGCTCGCCTCGGCCAATATGAGCGCGATGATCCTCTACATTATCACCAACGCGGTGCTGTTCTCCTTCCTGATGACCAGCGAGCAGATCCCGCAGGCAATGACAGCCTGGATCAAGGACAGCGGCATCGGCTGGGTGGAATTTCTGCTCGTTGTCAACGTGCTGTTGCTGCTCGCAGGCAATGTCATGGAGCCGTCCTCGATTGTCCTGATCACGGCACCGATCCTGTTCCCGATTGCCGTCAGTCTCGGCATTAACCCGATTCACCTCGGCATCCTGATGACCGTGAACATGGAAGTGGGGCTTTGCCATCCGCCGGTCGGCCTCAATCTCTATGTTGCCTCCGGCATCGCGCGCATGGGCATTACTGAACTCACGATTGCGACCTGGCCCTGGCTCGTAACCATGCTGATCTTCCTCGTCATGGTCACGTACATCCCAGAAATGTCGCTCTGGCTGCCACGGGTGCTCGGAATGTTGTAACGATCCGCACCACTTGCGATGAATGTCCGTACATAAAGATTACGCCGCTGTAATCTCTGTCCAAACTTTAACTTGATAAGGCAGAACGCCGCTCCTCTACTTGGCGCCTGGAATCGCCATTGGAGGTGGCCATGTGGAAAGCAGTTCTCGCCGGGACGACCGCGCTTGCAATCGCCGGCACGTCGCTCGTCTTTGCACAACAGGGCTCGGATGATTTCCAGCGCGCGTCGCGCTGGCGTCCCAGCGTTGAAGATATTTCAGCTTTCGGCGATGCGCGCATTGCCGCGCTGCATGCCGGGCTGAAGCTGACGTCTGAGCAGGAAAAGAATTGGCCGGCGGTTGAGAGCGCGCTGCGCGACCTGGCGAAGCAGCGCTCGGAGCGGTACGCCGCGCGGGCCAGCGGCGACCGGCCGCAAGATCCGATCGAGCGGCTCAACATGCGCGCCGATGCGATGGGTCAGCGCGCCGCCGCGCTCAAGAAGCTCGCTGATGCGGCAGGTCCGCTCTACAAGAGTCTCGACGACAGCCAGAAGCGTCGTTTCGTCATGCTCGCCCGTCTCGGCGCCCGCCAGGACGGACACTGGCGCGGCCATCATGGCCCCAGGTTTCACCATCGCGGCGGCGACGGCGGAATGATGGGTAGCGACCGGCTTTAAATCAGGTTCACGCCAAGCGGACGGCATCAAGACGCGCTCCCCGACGCGCCGCCGTCCAGGAGCCGCCGGTCTATTTGCCCGGCGGCTTTTCCTTTTGTTGTCCGAGACTTCGGTTATGGCCGCGGCTGGACAGTGGCAATCGCCTTTGCTAAGCCACGCCGCTTGGCGATAACGAGCCGCAGCAATCCGGGCGCATAGCTCAGTTGGTAGAGCAGCTGACTCTTAATCAGCGGGTCCAAGGTTCGAGTCC